>JAYVQB010000023.1:0-3085 GCA_043757085.1 Verrucomicrobiota bacterium | reverse complement strand
CTGCGAGGAAATTGCATTCGCAGGAGCCGGGTCGGAGTGACCCAGCGAGTGTTTCGCTCCTGGTTTGTAGCGGTGAAGGTGGATGGCACCGGGTTTCGCGGCTAAGTTTCAACATTTATGAGCATATCCCTCCAGTTTGCTCTGCCAAGATTTCTTTGGCAGCGTGGTTGCGGGATTCAGGTCAATTTGGACCCGCTTCAATCGGCATTGTATCGATCTTTTTATCGGCGCCCAGCTCTGCGTCGCGCGATGCACGATCTCACCGGCCAGACCAAGGCCCCGTGCATTGATGTGGACGGACATATCCTCGCCGACTTTGGCGCGGATGAACTCGCGGTGTGGTGGAAGAAGATGGGGCTTGCGGCATAAAAAAGAGGAACTCCTCGCGGAGTTCCTCTCATGATTTCCGGTTGTTGCCGGAAGTTGATGCTTAGCTGCCCTGGCCGGGACGGTAGTCTTCGGAGGCGAACTTGAAGGCCTGTTCGAGGCCGACGAGGTCGGTGGTGGGGCGCAGTGCGTCGAAGGCCTGGCTCTCTTTCTTGAGCGCGGTTTCGTCGTAGTTGACGGCCTTGATGGAGAGGCCGACGCGACGTTCGACTTTGTCCACCTTGATGACGCGGGCTTCGATCTCGTCGCCGACGTTGAGCTTGTCCTTGACCTTGGCGATGTGCTCTTCACTGATCTGGCTGATGTGGATGAGGCCGTCGATGTCGTCGGCGAGTTCCACGAAAGCGCCGAAGCTGGCGATCTTCGCGACGCGGCCTTTGACGAGGTCGCCCACTTTGAAGCGGTCGTCGATCTGACTCCAAGGATCGCCGTCGAGCTGTTTGATGCCGAGGCTGATGCGCTGGTTGGTCTTGTCGATCTCGAGGATGGTGGCTTCCACTTCCTGGCCCTTCTTGAGGATTTCGGAGGGGTGGTTGATCTTGCGGGTCCAACTGAGGTCGGAGACGTGGATCATGCCGTCGATGCCTTCTTCAAGTTCCACAAACGCACCGTAAGCGGTGAGGTTGCGAACTTTGCCGGTGATCTTGGTGCCGATCGGGAAGCGATCGTTGATGTTGTCCCAAGGATTGGTGTCGAGCTGACGGACGCCGAGGGAGATTTTGCGCTCCTCTTTGTTAATGCCGAGGACGGAGGCTTCGATCTTCTGGCCAACGGTGAGCACATCGGACGGACGCGCAATGCGCTTGGTCCAGGAAAGCTCGGAGACGTGGATGAGACCTTCGACTCCTTCTTCGATCTCCACGAACGCGCCGTAAGCGACGAGCTTGGTGACGGTGCCGTGAACTTTGGTGCCGATCGGATAACGTCCTTCGATGTTGTCCCAAGGATTGTTCTGCATCTGCTTGAGGCCAAGACTGACGCGTTCTTTCTCGCGATTTACTTCGAGAATCTGGACGTTGATCTTCTGGCCGATGCTGACGAGTTCGGTAGGATGGTTCAAGCGGCCCCAGGACATGTCCGTGATGTGGAGCAGTCCGTCCATGCCGTTGAGATCGACGAACACACCGAAGTCGGTGATGTTCTTGACGATGCCTTCGACCTGGTCGCCGGGTTTGACGCCGTCGAGGAACTTCATGCGCTGTTCAGCGCGCTCAGCCTCGATGACCTCGCGGCGGGACAGGACGACGTTCTTGCGGTCGTCGTTGACCTTGACGATCTTGAATTCATAGACCTTGCCGACGTATTCGTTGAGATCCTTCGGCGGGATGATGTCGATCTGCGAGCCGGGCAGGAAGGCTTCGACGCCGACGTTGACCATGAGTCCGCCTTTGACGACGCTCTTGACCTTGCCTTTGACGAGTCCGCCATCGAGGAATACGCGATAAATCTTGTCCCAGTTTTGCTTGTGGGCGGCCTTCTCTTTGGAGAGCACGACCATGCCTTCATCGTTTTCGAGCTTTTCCAGGAGCACTTCGATCTCGTCGCCGACCTGGATGTCTTCGTCTTCGAACTCATTGGAAGGAATGGCTCCCTCCGACTTGTAGCCGATGTCCACGAGGACGATCTGCGGTTTGATTTCAAGGATCCGTCCTTTGACAATGGATCCTTCGGTATAAATGCGGAACGATCCTGCGATCAGTTCTGCGAGCGTTTGTTCGCTCATAGTATTTTTTGGTTGTTGGGGTTGCACTGAACGTCGCGTGTGGCGACGTGACCATCCTGCCTGTGACCCGCTGGACGTGAAGTTGAAGGCCGGAATGAAGCGGGCGGGGATAGTCGGGGAAAACGCCGGGAAGGCAAAGGCTTTTTTCAGGAGATTTCGCGTGGAGAAAATCTGGATGTGACAAGTGGAAACTGAATATTGAATTGCTTGGCCTGTCAGCTCCTCTGGGTTATCTGGAGTGCGCATGAATTCGTTGCCCAACTCCGTAGTTGAACTCACTCAAGCCCTCGTCCGCATTCCTTCGGTGAATCCCGAAGGCGAGGCGGGCACGGAGCACACGGGAGAGGCGGCGTGCGCGGCGTTCGTGCGCGATTTTCTGCAACACAGTGGCGCGGAGGCGGTGCTGGAAGAAGTGTTGCCGGGGCGTCCCAATGTCATCGGGCGTTTTCCGTCGCATCCGTCACGCGATGGCAAACCGAAACCGCGCATCGTGTTCGGCCCGCATCTGGATACTGTGGGGGTGGGCGGGATGACCATTGACCCCTTTGGTGGTGTGGTGCGCGATGGAAAACTGTGGGGTCGTGGCGCATGTGATACGAAAGGCCCGATGGCCGCGATGCTCTGGGCCTTGTGGGAACTGCGCGAGGAAATTCCATCGCTGCCAGTGGAGGTTCATTTCGCGGGTTTCATGTCCGAGGAAACCGCGCAACACGGCTCGCGGCACTTTGCGAAACATCACGGCGCGGACTACGCCTTTGCCATCATCGCGGAGCCGACGGAAATGAAAACGGTCTTCAAACACAAAGGCTGTCTCTGGGCGGACATCGAGACTTTTGGCATCGCGGTGCATGGTTCGCGCCCGGAACTCGGCGAGAATGCGATCATTAAAATGGCGCGGCTCATCAAGGCGCTCGACGCCGATTTTCGCACCCAACTGGCGGATGCAGGCGATGACGAATGGCTGGGCCGCACCAC
>JAYVQB010000022.1:0-3098 GCA_043757085.1 Verrucomicrobiota bacterium | reverse complement strand
GGCTGATTGAGGCCAGATCACAAGGCACACCGCCGGGGCGGATCGTGGCCGCAGTTTCGATGGTGATGTGCTTACCCGCATCACGCAGCGCATGGAGCAATTCACTGATGCCCTTGGCCACCATCGGTTCCCCGCCAGTGACGACGACATGCTGCGCTGGATGCGCGGCCACTTGTTTCATGATCTCTTCCAGACTCATCTCTGAGCCTTCAGGATTCCAAGATGCATAAGGCGTATCGCACCAGCGGCAACGGAGATTGCAGCCAGAGGTTCGGATAAAAACAGAAGGCACACCCGCGAGTCGGCCCTCGCCCTGCACGGAGAAAAAGATTTCAGAAATTCGCATCAGTCATGGTGGGCGCAATCTGCGCGGCTCGCACGCGGAATTGTCGCCTGCCATTTTTTCATTCGCGCATCCGCCCTGAAAAGGTTAAGATCACCAAACTATCTCGTGCGCATCATTCCTCCAGCCTCCGTCCTGTTCCTCGCGCTGCTCATGGCAAGCTGCGAGTCCTCGCCGCCGCCGTATCAGTATCAATTCGTCAATGGCAGAACGGCCATTCTCAGAAACGGGCGAGCGATGGTGACGACGGATGCGCCGGAGCCGGTGAAGCGGGCGATTGCGGCGGGCAATCACATCGTGGGTCGGCCCTATATTTATGGCGGCGGACATCGATCCTTTGATTGCCGAGGTTACGACTGCTCCGGGACTGCGTCTTTCGTGCTGCACGGCGCGGGCTTGCTGGCCACACCTATGCCATCCGATTGCTTCCGCAATTACGGCTCGTCCGGCCCCGGCAACTGGATCACGATTTACGCTCGTCGCGGCCATGTTTTCATGACGGTTGCCGGCTTGAGAATCGACACGGGATATAATGGCCAAGGCGAAGGCCCGAAATGGAGCACCATGAGCCGCCCCGCGAAGGGCTGCGTCTTGCGGCATCCGCCTGGACTGTAATAGTGTAACGACTTTCAAAATCGTTTTACTTATGCGAGATAGCGTGAGTAATCTTGTTCGCTTCACGGCTTGCCCAGCAAACCCACGGCGACCAGTTCCTTGCCGTCCCGCGCGTAGAGCACGCCGTTGGAGAAGGCGGGGAACGAGCGATGTCCCGCATGAAGTATCTGCGCGGTGGCTAGGGTGTTGAACTTGTCGGGCTTGGCCTCGACCAGCCAGAGTTCGCCAGCCTCTGTGACCACGACGAGGACGTCCTTCACTCGAAGTAAGCCACCACCGGGAACGCGTTCGGATTCCCACATAAGCTTTCCATCGCTCGCCCGAATGCAGCGCAAGGTCTGTCCGCGTTCCTGACGCCCATGAAATCCGTATAGATGGCCGTTGGCGAGCACGGGCGTGCCATAGTGACAGTCGAGCGAGTTCTCTCCGGCCCAGATTTGCTGAAGCTTCACCGCGCGATTTTTCGCGGTGCCGGTCTCCTGAATTTTCCAAAGCGCAGCTCCCACGCCATAACACGCGGTGGTGAAAAAAGTATCCGCGCTGCACCAGATCGGAGTCGCGGCGTTGACGGAAGCATCCATGTCGGAGCGAAGGTGAGACTGGAAATAAACGCGCCCATCGGTGGCATCGCAGACCACGATTTGATTCCTCATCCAGCAGAGTAACGTGTCGTTCTTCACCACGGGCGAGGAGTAACTGGCCTGGTCATCCACGGATTGCCACGCGAGTTTGCCGTCCTCAAGGTTCAGCGCGATCACACCCGCCGCGCCTTTCTCATTGCGCCCGCCGCAGGTGATGATGACGCGCTGGCCCACCACGAGCGGCGCACCCGCGCGTCCGAAAAATCCCTGCTCGGACTGCAATTCCTTTACGGTGTCGTAAGACCAAAGCTTCTCTCCCGTCGCGAGCTTGAGCGCGTGAACCATTCCAT
This sequence comes from Verrucomicrobiota bacterium, assembly GCA_043757085.1. Classification (GTDB taxonomy): domain Bacteria; phylum Verrucomicrobiota; class Verrucomicrobiia; order Verrucomicrobiales; family Verrucomicrobiaceae; genus VFKE01. The sequence continues at coordinate 1,209 of JAYVQB010000022.1, read as the reverse complement.
CCGCGCCATGCACAATGACCTTGCCTTCTGCCACTGTCGGACAAGCGCGCGGGCCGTTATCAAAACCAAAGCTGTCCACATATTTCGTCGCATAGCCGAAGCTCCACAATTGCTTGCCGCTTGCTGCGTCGAGAGCATCGACGTGCGCTTCATCGCCGACACGATGAAAGACAATCACCTTGCCATCGGCCACCACTGGACCGGCGAAACCAGTGCCGAGTTTCATCTTCCATTTAATGACTGGACCATCAGCAGGAAAATTCCGCGCGATGGCCGCTTCGCTTTCATCCGCGACGCCATCGCGATGCGGCCCGAGGAATTGCGGCCAGTCTGCGGCGTTTGCTTGAGTCATGAGACCGAGACAGACAACGCCGAGCGTTTTCCACGATTGAAGATTCATGACTGAATGCTCGCTCAATTGAATGATGAGTTCAAGACATCCATGTTCGATGCGAGCGCAAATTGCAGTTTGAGCTTTGCCCATTTCTCCCCAAACTCACCGCCTATGAAGAAACTTGAAGGTCGTATCGCCATCGTCACCGGAGCAGGCCGGGGAATCGGAAAAGCCATCGCTGAACGCTTCGCCGCCGAGGGCGCGAAGGTCGCGGTCATCAGCCGCACGGAAACAAATTCGCAGAGCGCGGCGGACTCAATCAACGCAGCCCATCCCGGCGCGGCCAAAGCTTACGCAGTGGACATAGCCGATCACGCCGCCGTTGTGGAACTCGGCAAACGCATCGTGGCCGATCTCGGTGGCGCGGACATCTTGGTAAACAATGCAGGCGTCACTCGCGACGGCCTCGCGCTGCGCATGAGCGATGCAGATTGGGACACCGTTCTCGACACCAATCTCAAAGGAGCGTTCAACGCAGTAAAAGCGTTTCAGCGGAACATTCTCAAATCGAAATTCGGCAGAATCATCAACATCAGCAGCGTGATCGGATTGATCGGCAACGCCGGACAATGCAACTACGCCGCGAGCAAGGCCGGGCTGCTCGGCTTCACCAAATCACTCGCTCGCGAGTTCGCCGGACGCGCCGTCACCGCGAATGCCATCGCGCCGGGATTCATTGTGACCGACATGACAAACGAGTTGAACGAGCAGCAGAAGGAAAGCGTTCTCAAACAGATTCCGCTCAACAGTTTTGGTGAAGCCGTGGACATCGCAAACGCCGCCGCATTCCTTGCAAGTGATGAAGCGCGCTACAT
>JAYVQB010000021.1:0-3120 GCA_043757085.1 Verrucomicrobiota bacterium | reverse complement strand
GTGCTCAAACAAGCGCCGGGCCAAGGCGTCGAGCTTCTGGCGCCGCGCAGTTCCATGTTGCTTCGCGCCGCCTCACGGCGCTCACCCCGTCGGGGCAGCCTGTTGGCTGGCTGTCTCGCTCCGCTCGGCTGTCCGTAAGCATGGAAAAAGCCTCGGGCGTGAGCTTGAGCTTCACCTGCCCGGACTGCGCCGCCGCAGGCCAACTGAAAGTCCCTTGCTCCAGACGCTTGCTCAGTAACCACAACCCCGTGCCGTCCCAGTAAATGATCTTCAAGAACCGCCGCCGCTTGTTGGTGAACACAAAGAGCGCCCCGCCCGGCAACTCCACGCGCAACATCGCCGGATGCTGCGTCACACACGCAGGCCCAGTCTCCAGCAGCGCCTCGCGTTGTCCGCGAGTGCTCTGCACACGTCCCAGCACATCACGCTTCAAAATCCTTCCAATCTGGCCCACATCGTAGATACTCTCCGTCATAGCTCTATGCTATGATGAAGATGACCAATGACCCGTCATCCAACAAGGGGCTTGACGCTTACCAAAGTTCGCCTATGCCAGGACCATGGGGCATCCAGCGAAGCCCATGCCGATTCTCGGCACCAACAAGATCGAACGCATCCGCAGTGCGGCGCAGTCATGTGATATTAAACTCAAGCGCGCGGATTGGTATGCGCTTTCCGAAGCCGCTCTGGAGCGGACGATTCCGTGAATCATTTTATGTGAACTATGTAGAACGATTTTGAAAGTCGTTAAGCGTGCAACGACAAGGTCTTCAAATTCGACTCTTTGCCTTTCGGTTCCATGTCGCAGATTCTGTTCTCCCCACACCGTGCGGGCAACTGGATGCTGGCGACTTGCGGAATTTGATCTCATTATTTCGGTGGCTCAGTGAAAAGCAACGCTGGAGGAATGATCCTCGAGACTATAAATATATCATTGGCTGCGCTGAAGATCGGGTAATTCTGAAGAGTTTTGTTCCTGACCATCTCCGCCCCAATACCTTCAATGGTGGCATATCCGACCTGCTTCATGGCCGTCTTTTTGTAATCCATAATATCATCGGTAGGGACCTGCTTGTTTTTTTGCATTTTGGCATGGTAAAACATCATGGAATTCACTGCTTCCTGATTTGCTGTGAAAAGCAGGGTGGCACCGATCAGTGCGCCTCCCCATAGCCTTTCCCCGCCCTCAACCATCCATGCTGGCGAGACCATGATGTCCAATTGGGGGTCATCCGAAAGCAACAGTTGCGTGAGAACAGCGACATCCACCATTGATGATTCTGCTTTCAACCATGCCTTCTTTTCATTGGAGTTGGCCGCCTTGTGCTTCATAAGCAAGTTCATCGCCATCTTTCGGATGAGCGGGCTATGCGAGGAGGCGTCGCCTCTTAGCTTCAACAAATCGTCAGATGAGAGAGATTTTAGCTCGAACAGTGAATTGTTTTCACTACGCCATGTTGAAGCGGCAGTGACATGAGAACTCCAACCAACAGGCACAATACGGACATCACTGAACTGGCTTCGTCCTTGCTTGGTGGCATCAAAAACAAAGGAAATTTCACCGTCATGGGAAAAGGGGTCGAAGCCAGTTTCGACCAATCCCTGATATGCTGTGTATGATGGCCCACTCCAGCTGCCATCTAGAATTAGTTCATTCCATTCAATCGTTAATGGGACATAGGAGACCGAGCTATGCTTGCTCGTAACTTCGATGTCGAGATTAGCAGAGGTCCGTATGGGTCGACGTGGAGGGTCTGTGTTATATTTCGGATCGTCTGCCAAAAATGAAGGCTTCACTTGTTTGGTCTGCGAAAGTCTGCAAAAAAAACTATTAGGATTGATAGTTTGATCAAAAATGGATTTCAAGAGTATGTAGCCGTCTCGCGAGGCAGAGCAGATGTGTTGCAGACGACCATCTTTGTTGCGTTCAGACAACTTGATGTCTTGCGCGACCAATAGGGATGCAAAGGACAAAACAAGAATGAAATAAATAAACGGTTTCACGGAGTTGGGGGATTGAGATTAGTGGACTGATTGCCGTCTTGCCACTGGAAGGAAGCACGACCAGATGCTCTTTGATTTGCAGTTTGACCTGTGACGACAGGCACGACGTCTGGGGCTTTGTGCGTTCCGCCGCTGGGAGTTTGCAGCCCATTCGCAGAGCTATCAGCATGGAAATGCCAATCTGCCTGACAAATTGGGACAACCGAAGCCGGATTTGGAAGCAAGCCAATGTTGTCAGCACCATCCGCCACCCCAAGCCAGAGAAGAAAGTTGTCTTGGAGGACAGTCTTGTCCCATTGGTATGTTACCAAGGCATGCCAAGTAAGGTTTCCCTGAACTGCGTTGGCTTTCGTAGAATGTTCGTCAGCATAGGACCACGGTGCGTCATCGTTAATGATCGTGGATTTCCCACTTGTATCAAACGCTTCGTAGCCATCGTAAAGCGGTGTTTGGTTTCTAGTTATTTTTGATTGTGGTAACCTCCGATCCAAGACGTAGCCTTGCCATGTCACTGTTCCGATTCGGGTCGCAGCCACTGTCACTGTCGAACTTACTGGGGCAGTGCTACCCGCTTGAACTGCAGGATTCTTTACATACCACGTCCTAGTGGTTTGCGCGTTTTGGATAAATCCAAGTCGCATCCGCGCGATCTGTGGTGCGGTTGCATCACAGCCAGTAGGTATGATCGTGGCTTCTCCAAGAAAAGACCAACTCTGCTGGGGCCCATCAAGACCGTAGGATGTTCCATAGGTGGTTGCTGCAACTTGTGAGGGGAAAATAATCTTCGGTTTAAACCAAAACACTGTCATTGGCTTTGTCACCAAAATATCACCCGTAACTCCGTTCTTTCTGATCTGAAGCTTAGCATCGTCCTTTTTCTCACTTTGAATGATGCCCGTGATCCAGAACTTGCCCTGACCTTGGGAATCAAGCGCGATATTTATATTTGCTGCAGCGGCGTCATTGTCTCCTGGCTTCGCCTGAGTATTGGAGAACTTCATCGTTTCACCCACTGCCGTAACGCCGAAGCTTGTGATCGTCTTGTCTGTGCCGCTCTCGGGTATCTTTACTGCGCAGGGAATCCATTGCCGCCAAGCGGTCGTGCCTATTTTCTGC
>JAYVQB010000020.1:0-12250 GCA_043757085.1 Verrucomicrobiota bacterium | reverse complement strand
ATGCGCCCTCAGTGTTTCGAAGGCGGCGCATCCGACTGTAAAGCCCCGGTCAAAAGGCGAGATGCAAGCCGCAGAAGCCGGGACGAGCTTGCCGTTGAGCCAGATGATGGGTTCTTTTGCCGACATGAAATTGCGAGTGAGAGTTTTACGCTCCAACAGCGGCTTTCAATCATCCGAAGATATCTTATCGAGACGGGTTCCAAAATCTGGAACCAGCCTCTGGATTTCGTTCCATGACGGTAGCCAGGCTGCCGGTGTTTGCGGGATTTTTCCATCGGACACCACTTCGCGAATCATGCGGGCAAACATTCCCACCAGCAGGCTTTCCTCCTCGGACGAATCATTGAGATGGTTGAACAGCGCTTCATGACGGTAGCGCTTGAGCAAAGTTTTAGCCGTCTGGTTATAGGCCAATGGAAGCCGCTGCAATTTGCCCGCCTCCGCTGCGAATCCAAGTTCGTTCCACAGTCGGGCCAGCAGCGCGCGTGTGACTTCGCGCGCCATGCGCATCAGCCCGGTTGCCGCGTTCTCGTCTCCCGTGACGGGATCGATTCCCAGATGCTGATGCTTGTGATCGAAATTTCCGCCGAGATCCACCTGGCAAACTCGTTGTGAAGGTGCCAGACGAAACACGTCGCAGAGCATCCCGATTTCCAAGCCCCAGTCGGAAGGGAGGCCGAGCTTGCTCAAGAAAGTTGTGTCCGCAGAAAATTCGCCCGAGAGCGGATAGCGGAACATGGCGAGAAAACTCAGCAGGGGAGTGGTGCCGAACAATTCGCGCAGAGCCTGGAGCAAAGGAAAGACCAGCAACCGCGTCACGCGGCCATACATGCGCTCGCGCACCCGTCCGTAATAACTTTTCGCAAAGACATAGCCCATCTCAGGATGCGTCACCGGCAGGCACAAGCGCCAGAGCATCTCGCGATCATAGTTCAGAATGTCGCTGTCATGGCACGCGATCACGCCGCGATGTCCTGCGGCCAGCAGGTGTGCGATGCCCATCCAGACATTGCTGCCCTTGCCTTGCGCGTGGCGACCTCCAGTAGCCCGGTCCACTTCCTGATGCAAAGCGCTCAACTCCGGCCCGTCATTCCACAACACGGTATGTCCGATGTTGCCGAGTCTCTTTGCGAAGAATCTCACAGCTTTGCGATGCTTCACGGCATCCATGCCGTTCATGCTGAAAACCACGCGCTTCACATAACGCGCGCCGGCGAGATGCTTCAGCATTCGCGGCAGCGCTTTCTGTTCCAGCTCCGCAAACAACGCTGGGATCACCAGTGCGACCGGCTTCTTCTTGGATGCCTTTTCCAGCAATGCCTCGCGCTCATCAAGGCCGGTCTCGGCAAGATGATGCAACGTTGGCAGCAGAATCGGTTGATGAAAATCGGGCATCCAGTGCCGCTTACAACCGCAGCATCTGTTCCCTGTCAAATCGAAGCCGAGGAATCACCAGATTGCGGCACGGTGTTTGGTTCTTCCTTCTTTGCTTCACTATCGGGAGATTCATCCACTTCATCTTCCTCGATCTCCTGTCGCCAGCGGCGGGAAACCCAGGGACGCACCAAGCCGTATGCCAGATAAGTGACGAACAGCACCGTGGGCATCCACTGCCAGTTCTTTACCGTGAAGACGACCAGCACGATGCTGCCGAGCACCCAGTGAAATGAACGGCGCGTGCGCCAGTTGATCGCCTTGAAGCTGGGATACTCAATGCTGCTGACCATGAGATAACTCAACAGCACCATCAGCACCGGCAGCGCATATTTCCAGCGCCCGATCTCCCGATTCTCGCCATCCAGCCACAGCAGAAACATCGTCAGCGAGACGATCACGCCCGCAGCGGCGGGTATCGGACAGCCGCGAAAAGATTTCCCTGATGAGCCATCATCAGTCGCCGCCAGACAGTTGAACCGCGCGAGCCTCATCGCGCCGCAGACCAGATAGACGCAGGCGATCAGCCAGCCCAATCCGCCGAAGCTTTGCTCAAACTCAGCGAGCACAATATCGTGAACCAGTAGCGCGGGCGCAATGCCAAAGGATACAATATCTGCCAGCGAATCAAACTCACGGCCAAAATCCGATGACTGCCCGCTCATCCTGGCGAACCTTCCGTCCAGCAGGTCGAATACGCAGGCGATCAGAATCAAACCAATGGCCCAGAAGTATTTTGCATTTCCATCGCCCTGGTGAAATCGCCCCACGATGTGAAGGATTGCCATGAACCCGCAGATCATGTTCCCAGCGGTCATCAAATTTGGTAGCAAATAAATGCGTGGTTCCCGGTCAGTAGCCATAGTAAGTTAATCTAGCCGATAATGTGTGCGCCGCCCACTATTTTCCGCTGCCCGAACGGTTTGACCCCTCCGCCATCACGTTTACTTTGAACCCATGACCGCAGCCGCAGAACCAGCAGCCACTCTCAGTGGCGACACCACGATGAGCCAGTTGCTCCAGATTTATCCCGGAGCCCAGCGGGCCTTGTTTGCCCGTTATCACATCGGCGGCTGCCGGAGTTGCGGCTTCCGTCCTGATGAAACATTGGCGGAAGTCTGTGTGCGGAATGAGAACCTGCCCGTGAGCGAAGTCATTGCCCACATTCATGACAGTCATGATGCCGATGCCAAAATTCAGATCAGTCCGCAGGACCTCGCTGCATTGCTCAAATCAAATCAAGACCTGAAACTCATCGACGTCCGTTCTCGTGAAGAACATGAAGCCGTGGCCATTCCCAGTTCACGATTGATGACGCAAGACCTCACGCAGGAGATGTTCAACACCGCGAGCAAGATGGAGCCGATCATCATCTACGATCATCAAGGAGACCGAGCACTGGACGCCGCCGCATACTTCATCGGCCACGGGTTTTCCGAAACCAAATGTCTCGCAGGCGGGATTGATGCGTATTCTCTGCAAGTGGATCAAAGTCTCCCGCGCTATCGTGTCGAGATGGAAGATTGAGACAATATTCGTAGTGTTGGGGGCTGCTAGCCCTCATTAGACCTTTCAAAAATCCTATTAATTAAATGAACGAAGACGCCCTTCAGCAAGCCATCGCCAGCCCGCAAAATGTCGGCGAAATGTCCGATGCCGATGCCGTCGGCACTGTCGGCAGCCCGGACTGTGGCGACATGGTGCGGCTTTGGATCAAATACAAAGATCGCGACGGACAGAAAGTCATCGACAAAGCCAGCTTCCAGAGTTTCGGCTGCCAGACCGCCATCGCCGTTGCCAGCATGGCCACGCAGATGATTCTCGGCAAAACCAAGGAGGAAGCCATGAAGATGGACGCCGGAGAACTCAGCCAGTCACTCGGCCCGCTTCCGCCCATGAAAATTCATTGCGGTCAGATGGTCGAAGGCGCACTCAAAGCCGCCCTCGAATCTGAAGGACGGCAAAATTCATCCACAACTCCACCCGCATCAGCAACACCCACTTCATCCACTTTACACGACGCGCTCTCCGCCGCTGACAAGCGAGTCGGTAAAATCAAAATCATCCCCCTAACTCCCATCTCCTAACTTCAACCTCCCAACCTTCCCCATGCATTCCGAAATCAATCTCCTCCGCGAAGTCGAAGCCATTCAAATCCCCAGTGGTGACACCATCAAGCTGCCCGCCGGCACCCGAGTTATCATTACCCAGGCACTCGGAGGAACTTACACCGTCGCCACCGATCACGGTCTGGCCCGTATTCCCTCGAAGGACGTAGATGCCCTCGGGATTGATCCTACTGAAGAAAAAAAGAAAGCCGAGGCCACCAGCTCCTCAAATATTCCGACCGATGTCACTGACTTGGAAATGGAAGTTTGGAACCAGCTCCGCAACGTCTATGACCCGGAGATTCCCGTGAACATCGTTGATCTCGGACTCGTCTATGACTGCCGCATTACTGATGAAGAAGGCAAAAACAAAGCCCTCGTCAAAATGACCCTCACCGCCCCCGGTTGTGGCATGGGCCCGACCATCGCCGCCGATGCCCAGTCCCGCATCATGACCATCGAGGACATGGATGATGCGTCAGTCGAAGTCGTCTGGGACCCGCCATGGAACCAGAGCATGATCTCCGAAGAGGGGAAGATGAAGCTCGGGATGATTTGAGAGAAGAACTCGCCAGAAATATGTCTTAAGCACAACAACTCAATCCATCATTCTGTAGCATCCCCATGAGCGAAATTTAATTTCTAGGAAGTGATTTGTCAATTGGGACGTAAACGCGGAAAGAAAATTGCAGTAGCATATTTTTCAAACTCTGAGGGCATTAGCTTCGGCCCTGATGATGTTATCATTACAGATGCGTCTAAAAAGGCGGTCGGCTCAGGGCAAACTGACGCATCAACGCTGGTGAAAGCACACAAGGCTGGTGCCAAGATTTATTCGCACCCCGCACTTCACGCTAAAATAGTTTGTGCTTCTGACGCCGCCATTGTCAGCTCGGCGAATCTCTCACAGTCTTCCCGCAAACTTCGTGAAGCAGGAATTTTGGTGCGCGGTGTTGGAATGATCGCAGAAATTCAAGATTACCTGACTCAACTGCAAAACGAGTCAGAATTTCTGAACATGAGGAAACTAACCAGTTTGGCGACTATCCCAGTAGTGCGTTCTGGGGGTATGGGTCCAAGAAGTGCACGACCAACACTGTTTGAGGCATTAGAGGAAAACTCTCCAATGCTGGATCAAGTTGTTTTCACATGGCATGATCATGGTTACGAGTTCACTAGAAAGAGAGTGATGTCTGAAGCTTGTAAAAATGACTGCTACTTGCCCAGGGGAGAGGCTTGGGATTGGTTTGAATCAGGCTATACCAAAGAACTGCTTGCGAAGACTTGCAAATTTAATGGATCACCCTTGATTGCTTGGAATGTGAAATTGAACAAATCTGATGAAATTTTGCAATTCAAGGCGCATGACGAAATTGCAACAATTCAAATCGAAGCATTCAAGCTCGAAGACTGTATCATTAGTATTATAGGCACAACGCCTGCAAGGATTCCGTTTAACCTTAAGCCGCGTAGGGCTGAACTCGCTCGTATTCTTAATATTGGCATTAAGAAGGCGGATGCGCGTTTGCGCAAGGAGATCAACAATGATCTCGCTCTGATAAGTCGTCGGCAACTGGTTCAATTGTTCCGTCTCGGTCAATGAACATTTGCACTAAGTGGTAAATACCTGTGCGCGTTCGATTTTAACGTCTCTGCGTCAGGCTCACAATTACTTACCCTTCTTCTTTCCGTTTTCAGATTCTGAGGCATCGCCAGCCCTCGTGCGTTCGGCGCTGAGGATGGCGCGCATTTCAGCGACTTTTTCAGGCTGTTCTGAAACAAGGTTCTTCGTCTCACCGCGATCGGTTGAGAGATTGTAAAGCTGCGGTTGGGGCGCATGGCCTAATTCGACTTTTGTTTCTTGAATCCGAGCTTGGCCAGAACGGGCTTCGATCAACTTCCAGTTGCCCACGTGGAGACTTAGGCCATTGGCGTGCTCGCCCAGCAGTGTGGGCAGCATGTTCTGGCTGTCGGGAGATGAGCACCGTAGCAACTGACATCGCCAAAGCCAAGGTCATCGGCGTAGAGAATGACGATGTTTGGCTTGGCCGATGCGGCGAAGGTCGCTGTCGCAATGGCGAGAGAGGCGAGGAGGAAGGTGCGTTTCATCATAATGTAAGGAAGTGGAGGTGCGGTGGTGTTGGGGGCTGCCAGCCCACATTCTTGTGAGGGCTGGCAGCCCCCAACACTTGTGTCAGTTCATTGCGCGAGCATTAACTGATGTCCATGAAAAATCAGTGTGTTGAAAAACGCGAGACTGAAATACATTATTTCGGAAATGCACTCGCCTCATAGTTGCGTGACCGGGACTGCGGTTCAAAGTGCGCCTCATGTCCTCCGTCACCATCGGCACCCCGTTCACTTCCTCCGCGACCAAAGTCCTCCTGCTTGGCTCCGGAGAGCTGGGCAAAGAAGTCGTCATCGAGCTACAACGCTTCGGCTGCGAAGTCATCGCGGTGGATTCCTATCCGAACGCGCCCGCCATGCAAGTCGCGGATCGCGCCCATGTCATTTCCATGTTGGACGCCGACGCCTTGAGAAAAGTTCTCCGCGCGGAGTCGCCCAATTTCATCGTGCCGGAAGTCGAGGCTATCGCCACCGATGTGTTGGTGGAACTTGAAGCGGAAGGATTCACCGTCATCCCCACGGCACGCGCGGCCAAGCTCACGATGAATCGCGAGGGCATCCGTCGGCTCGCCGCCGAGGAGCTTAGTCTGCGCTGTTCGCCTTATCAGTTTGCCGCGACTGAGGACGAGTTCCGCGCAGCAGTAAAAGCTATGGGGTTCCCCTGCGTGGTTAAGCCGGTGATGAGCAGTTCAGGCAAAGGCCAGAGCGTGGTGCGCAGTGAAACCGATCTCGCAAAGTCCTGGCAATACGCTCAGGAAGGCGGACGCGCGGGGAAGGGGAAAGTGATCATCGAAGGCTTCGTGGATTTCGATTATGAAATCACGCTGCTCACCGTGCGTCATGCGGGCGGCACATCTTTTTGCGAGCCGATCGGCCATTTGCAGATCGACGGCGACTATCGCGAAAGCTGGCAGCCGCAGCCAATGAGTCCCGCAGCGCTCGCCGAGAGCAAACACATTGCGGGCGCAGTAACCGAAGCGCTGGGAGGTCGCGGCATCTTTGGCGTCGAGCTGTTCGTCAAAGGCGACACCGTCTGGTTCAGCGAAGTCTCGCCGCGTCCGCACGACACAGGGCTGGTCACGTTGCTATCGCAAGATCTCAGTCAATTCGCATTGCACGCCCGGGCCATTCTCGGTCTGCCAGTTCCTAATATCAAACACCACGGCCCCAGTGCCTCCGCTGCGATATTAGTGGAAGGACACTCGAAAAACGTCAGCTTCGGAAACCTTGATGCCGCACTTGCGCAACCCGACACCGCCCTTCGACTCTTTGGCAAACCGGAAGTCAAAGGCAAACGCCGCATGGGCGTCGCCGTCGTGCGCGGATCGAGCATCGAAGAAGCCCGCGAGAAAGCCCGCGATGCCGCAGCAGCCGTGAAAGTGAATCTGGGCTGAAAGCGCTTTGACTTTTGAGCTGGATTTGCCACCATCGCATGACGCCAATGCGCGGGTGTAGTTCAATGGTAGAACACGAGCTTCCCAAGCTTGATACGTGAGTTCGATTCTCATCACCCGCTTCCCTTTGATTATCAATGGTTTACAGATAAAAAGTGCGAGAAAATACGCTAAAGGTAACAATGTGGCAACGATTCCACGCTTGTTCATCTGCGTCACACTGCCGCCATCACGCTTCCGCAGTCTTCTTGACCTTGCGTCATTCCCTCGGCGGCACTGGTTCCCTGTCCGCCCATAGGCCACGCTTGCGGGCTTCGCTTCGATGTAGCGGCGGATTGTCTCATGGGTCACCACGCAAGGCGTCCCGCTGCCGCCCTGACTCCCCTTGCGTAATATTTGCCCTTAGCCAAGCCAGCGGCGAAGACTAGGGGAACGCTCTTAACCTTCAAGGCGTCACGCTGCCGCCCTGTGGCGTATCCCGTCCCGACATCGCGCCGGATGACTAAGCCCTCACCACCTGCCGATTGGATGCGCTTGAGCGTGTCCAGAAGGTGCCTGCCACTGTTGCACGGCTTTGATGCTCCATGCCCTCGGCGAACGCGCACGAATGGCGAACGGATGCCAGTCTGTCTGACCACTTGCTGGCGTCAATCAGCCGTCAAACGGTTGTCAACTCGCGGCCTGTGCGGTCGCCTTGCGCGGCTTGCCACGGCCTCCACTATGACCACGGATGGCGGCGCGGCTCTGGATCGTTCCACGGTCTCACGGCCACGCCATCTGACAGCGGTCGGTGCGCCTGTGACCACTTGGATTTGTTCGGCAAGTTTGCGCTGCGAGTGACTCACTGCGGCGCGTTTCATTCAACCTCGCGGGCGGTCTCGCTCCATCGCGGGCCGCTGAGCATGCCTGGCGCGAATTGAGCGCATAGCACAAACACTCGCCGGCAGATAAGTGCCGGGCGGTCGTCACGCTGACCGACGATGAAGCGGAGAATTCTCAACAAGTCATCCCGGCGTTGCTCGCTCGTTTGATCGGCGGCGTGTTCTTCCTCCATGGCCATCAGTTCTTCGACTGGCGTGAGCGGCGCGGCAAAGCGGTAGTGCGCGGACTCTGGTTGTCTCGCGTATTCATCCTGCTTCAGCGATGTGAAATCGTCGATGACGCACTCTTGGATCATTTATTTTTGCAAGTGTAAGTTAAAAAAAGTGCCGCCCTTCCGATTTTGCGCGGAGGGCGGCTATGCTCGAAGTTCATCGCGCAACTTGAAAAAGTAACGCGACGGCAAAAAGTGAGTCAGACTTTCTTTCTAAGAAAATCCAGAGTGTCTTGATTAAAAAACGTCATTTTGCCACGGCCTGCGATGCTCTCCGCGATAGGTTCAAGCGCGTTCTCCTTTAGAATCTTGTCGCACTGGCGCGTGGTAAGTTGTAACTTACGGGCAAGGCAGGCGCGGGACAATAGGTTCGCGTCCTTATTCGCGCTAGAAATGTAATCTATCGTCGAGGTTTTCATGGTTTGATAAGTCGTTTTAATTCGATTGGTTCAACGCCGGGGATAACGCTTGGATTCTCTGCGCGGAACTTAGCAAAGGCGACTTTCGCCTCTTCAAGCACAATCTCCAGCGGCGCGATGTAACGGTCTTCACCATCGGCGAAACGTAACTCGTTGACCTTAAAAAGTGTGTAACTTTCTGCGGCGCGTTCGTTTTGGTGATACAAACGAATACTCTCGCCGGGATTTGATTCGAGAAAATTGTCGAGGCGCATTCTAATGACGGTGTCCAACTCGGCTGTTAGTAATCCCGCGATTAGTTCGCGATACGAAGCCAGCTTAGTTTTACCAAGCAAAAGCCTCCGCTCACCCTCCTGCACGCCAAGCAGAAGAATATTACATGTTCGTTGCGTGTCGGAACTCACACGCTCGGCGTCTTCGATCTTAGCGAGGTCGGCGAGAACTTTTTCCTTTTCGGTAAGTGGTAATGTTTTTGTCATGGAGTGGTGGAGTTATGAAGTTAGAGTTTTCCGCCAAGGCGTGCGATGACGGCGCGGAGTCTTCCGAATCCCTGCGCGGCTTGCTGTTGCGGGCGCGGATTACCAGCGGCGGCGAGATTTTCCGCGAGGTCGGTCAGGGTTTTTTGCACGCTGATGACCGCACTTTCAAAAAGTCGAAGCTGTTGCGTGATCGGGTCGCCGGGCGCGACGGGTTCGGCGTTGCGGGTGGTTGCGAGTGGGCGAATGGTTGGCATAATTTTTAGTTTGATGGGTTGTTAATCTTTAGTGGCGGTGGAAGGTTTTTCTCCACGTAGGTGAAAAGCGAGTAGCTTTTTCACGCGGTCGAGGTTTCTGGTCGCGGAGTTGCTCTTGGAACCTGCGGATGCCGCGAGTTCGCCAGCGATTTTTGCCAGAATCGATTCAAACTCAAAAAAACCCGATTCGAGAATTTGCAGGCGGGACCTATCAAGGTTCACGGGCGGTTTCGCATCTCGGACGGGCGGTCGATAAAATGGATTTGCTGGCATAAAATTTTCAGGTTTCGATTGTTCCCAAGCGGGCAGATGCTCGTTGTTATCCTTGCTGGCGTGTCAAACTTCAATTTTCAATCTTTGTAACTCGTTGATTCTGTGTCAATTGCGTCAAATCTTATTTTGCGCATACGATTATTTCACGTTTTCGCCAAGGGACTACGGAACGGTTGAGCATCGCCTGTGGAAAAAGATTCCTTACCCCGCCCCCCTGTGGCATGCCCATCCTACGCAATCCTAGGCGATTAGGCGCGTCGTGGCATTTCTTAAGTGTCACCACTAAGGCGGCGAGCTATGCGGCCTGCAATCGCATCTAAGTCGATGAGTGAAAAAGCAGGCGTGCTTCGTCTCGTATCTCTTTACGGATAGCTCGTAGAGTTTGCGCGAACACTCATGCATATCCGCCGTCCCACTCGCCTCCAGCCGTTGCCATAGCGTCCGGAGATCAATTTTCTCGCCATTGGCAGCGGTGGCTAACATCGCGGCGTAGATTACCCGGTGAGCCCGATGCGTGAAGCTATCAGCGGGAATCTTGTCTCTAACTTCGGCGGCGAGAAACGGAAACGAAATGAGGCAAGCGATCAAGCCAGCTTCCGCTTCGTGTTGCGTCAGGAGTTCGGCGATTTGTTTTTGTTGGGTTGTCATTGGATTTGCTTTGCTGGCGTTTGATTATCTCATCCGCTTTCTACCGTCGTCGTCTGCCCCTCTCATAATGGGTTTTTCTTTATGACGCCGGAGTCTTCCAGTGTTGAGACATACCGCTCGGCGGCTCGTAGTGTGATCCTGTGACCTACATGGTAACATGGTCATACATGGTGTTTGGCCTATATATTGGAAATAGCACTTTTCCATAGGGAGCTGAAACACCATGCTGCACCATGCGACCATGTAGTCTTTTCCTAGTCGAGAAGCGTTTCTTCACTGATTCCGGCGTGGGTTGCTATATAATACCGCCCGTGTCCCGCCCCTTCCACCAGAAACCGGGTGTGTCCCATGAAAAGCTTTCCACTGTAACGTGCAAGCAACTTACCGAGAAGGCTCTTGGTCTTCGCGTCGAGTTCGCCGTCTTCTGGGATCATACGCTCGAAGAGTCCAGTGGCGCGGCATAGGTCAACGATCCCGGTGAACCGTGTCTTGACGCCTTGCCTCATGGCGCAAACTAGCTTGCGCATGTCGGCTCCATCCGTGTCCGCTGATGCTTCATTCGGCGCGACCGCCAAAGGGCTTGCCCATCCAGCGCATTCGACAATCCCGCCGATACACTCCGCCCATGCTGGAAAGCTGCTATGCGCACGGCTCGCCTTTGGGCGCCCAGCTTCATCCCATCCGCGCACAATCGCCCACAATGCTGATAGAATCTCTGCTCTGCGATTTATCAGGGTGGAGTCATCCAGCGTGCGCTTGAAGTTTCGATCCTCGGCGCGTTCTTGTTCCATGAATAGGTCAACATGCAACGTCCGCCTTCTTAGGTCTGGCGAGATTGTGATGCCGTTACCAGTGATAAAAACGGTCGTGCTATTCTGTCCGTCGAATGTCTTTGATTGACCTAGAACGCGACCGCTCCACCTAGTCGCCGTCAGGAATCCTTCAAGCGAGGGGCTGTTGATGTGTCCCTTCACGTTGTCGAATAAAATGGATGATGCGCCCTCCATGACTTTGGATAGCAGGATTTTCGACATTTCTGATTCGTCACGCGGAAATGGTTCTGTTCGACGGGCGCCATAGATTGCGACGATTCCGCATGATGCCAGCAGGGTCTTGCCCGCTCCCTCGGAGTTCGCCAGATTCAAGAAGCAGGGAACAAGGCTGTTGTCTGGCAAAAGGCCGCGAGCAAACAAAGTGAGCATGGCGGAGATTGCCACTGCCTTACTTCGACCGCCGTCACTGGCAAAACAAAACTCCGATAGGAGGTCGTCAATGGCGTTCTTCCCATCCTGCGGAGTCATATCTTCATCGTAAAAAATATTACTCGGGTGAGTGTAGGTTTGCGCCTCCGCGTCGTGTCCTTCTGGTAGCAGTTCAATGGTTCCATTTCCCCGCATCACTGGCAGGCGAACGGGATTCAGTTTTTCAATCGCTGGCAGTTGCTTAATAAATTGCGGCGATGCTAAAACCCCTCTAGCTGTCTCCGTTGTCATCGTCTGATGGATGGAAAAAACCTTGTCCTTTCCTCCGGGCCTTTCCGTGAAGCAAACAACGTGCTGCTCTACCCACGATCTAAGCGTTTCGGGTGTCATAAGTTCCAGCGCAGTTCCATTTACGGTGAACGGGAGTCCTCCACGTTGATAAATATTTTTCCCTCGCACAATCGCGCCTAGCTCTTGCGCAAAGTCTGAAAGCAAACGTCCGCCTTGCGGCAGATGTAACTTTGGGCGACTGGAATTTAGCACGGCGGTTAGGCTGCTTACAGGTCGAAGCAAGGTTTCCTCATTAACCTTTGGAGTGAACCGAGTTATCAGTTGAATTTTAGGTGATGTCATAATGTTATCAGGTTGCGGATTGTTTCTGCTTTTTCTGTGCTGTCGGTGAGCTTCAAAAGGTCGCCTAGGTCTGGTGCATCTAAGTGATCGAGCGTTGGCACGGCGCGAAGGTTCACCAGTTCCACCGGAATACTGTGAGCGTGTAACTGTTCCGCCCATCGGTTAGCTGCCCGCTCGCCTGAAACG
>JAYVQB010000019.1:0-12250 GCA_043757085.1 Verrucomicrobiota bacterium | reverse complement strand
TGCTCGGATGGAGTTACGGCGACGCGGATCGCATCGCCAAGATGATCCCCGCCGAGCTGAACATGACGCTAAAAAAAGCGACGGAGATGAATCCCGAGCTGAAGGCCGCGATCGAAAACGACACCAACACGCAACAGCTCTGGCAGTATGCCACCTTCCTCGAAGGCATGACGCGCAACGCGGGCATTCACGCCGCAGGCATCGTCATCGGCGACCAGCCGCTCGATACCTTTATTCCATTGACCCGTGGCAACGCCGAAGAAGTCGTGAGCCAGTTCGCGATGGAACCGCTCACGGAGTTGGGCATGTTAAAGATGGACTTCCTCGGCTTGAAGACACTGACGGTCATCAAGGATGCGGTGGATTTTGTGCGGCAGCGCGTGCCGGATTTTGATCTGGAGAAGGTGCCGCTTGATGACAAGAAGACTTACGACATCGTGAAGCGTGGAGAAACCGCCGCCGTGTTCCAAATGGAATCTGGCGGCATGGTCAACACCTGCAAACAACTGGAGCCGGATCGCATTGAGGAAATCATCGCCTTGATCGCGCTCTACCGTCCGGGGCCGATGGATCTCATCCCGGATTTCGTGGCGCGCAAAAAAGGCACGCAGAAAGTGACTTACTTGCATCCGCTGCTGGAAGAAGTCAGCAAGGAGACTTTCGGCATTCTCATCTATCAGGAGCAAGTGCAGAAGGCCGCGAACCTGCTCGCGGGTTACACGCTGGGTGCTGCGGACGAATTGCGTCGCGCGATGGGGAAAAAGCTGACGGAGGAAATGGCCGTGCAGCGCAAGATTTTCGTCAAAGGCTGCAAGGACACGAACGACATTTCCGAGAAGCGCGCCAACGACATCTTCGACTTGCTGGAAAAATTCGCGGGCTACGGCTTCAACAAATCACACTCCGCCGCTTATGGCATCGTCTGCTATCGCACGGCGTATTTGAAGGCGAACTTCCCCGTCGAGTTCATGGCGGCGGTGTTGTCGTATGAAATTAACAACACGGATAAGATCTCGGTCTTCGTCAGCGAATGCCAGCGCATGGGCATTCAGATTCTGCCGCCGGATGTGAACAAGAGTTCGCTCAAGTTCGCGCCAGAAATCGTCGGCGACTCGACCACCCCCAATGCCATCCGCTACGGGCTGGCGGCGATCAAGAACGTGGGTGAGAAAGCCATGGAAGCCGCCATCGCGGAGCGCAAGGCGAACGGGCCGTTCACTGATGCGGATGATTTTGTCTCGCGACTCGAATCCACTTTGCTCAACAAGCGAATGCTGGAGTCGCTCATCAAAGTCGGCGCGCTGGACTTCGGTGGCGAGCATCGCGCTGCTTTGTTCAATCGCATGGATCAGATGCTCGGCGATGCCTCCGCGCAACAGAAGCAGCAGCGCAGCGGGCAAATCAGTCTCTTTGACGATGCGGCAATGACCGCCACGCGGAGCACCTCGCGTGTCCGCGAAGACGTGCCGGCCTGGAGCAAAGAGGAGGTGATGATCTTCGAGAAAGAACTGCTCGGATTCTATGTGTCCGGTCATCCGCTCGACAAATATTGCGGCGTCTTTGAGAACCCTAAAGTCACGCGACTTTCTGATCTCGCAGAAATCACCGACAAGGGTGCCAGCGTGCACTGCGCCGGCTTCATCCAGAAAATGGAAATCAAGTTCACACGCAAAGACAATCGCGCGTTCGCCACTTTCACGCTGGAAGATTTCTCCGGCACCGCCGAGGTCCTCGCTTGGAACGAACAGTTCGAGAAGTTCAAGGATCTGATCAAAGACGGTGCTGTGATCGGCATCAAAGCGCGTTGCAAAAAAGACGACCGCACCGAGGCCATCGTGCTTACCGTCCAAGATATTAAACCGCTCAAGCCCAAGGCTGCCAAAGACAATGACACCGATGCCAGCAGCACCCCGACCAACGACCATCATGCGCCCCTGGTCATCACGCTCGATGGAAAACGGCACAGCGCGACCGACCTCGAATCCATTGGCCAGACGCTCGCGGCGTATCCCGGTGAAGTGGCCGTTCAGCTAAACATTTGCACTCGCTCTGGCGCGATAAAGATGCTCGCCGCCTCGGAGGAATGGAACGTCGAGGATTGCGCGGCATTGCGTGATGGATTGAAGGCGTGGTTGTAGCCCGAGCACTTCAACTTACAATGCTCGTCGAAGCACGACACGCCCGGAGGCTGATCTTGACATTTGATAGCATTGCTATCAAATTTCGCCATGCCTCAATTACTCGTTCGTAACATTCCGCAAGTTCTGGTGCGCAAGCTCAAGCGTCGCGCCGTGGACCATGGAGTTTCTGCCGAGGAGGAGCATCGTCGCATCCTGCGGGAAGCCCTCACTGCCAAGATTAAAAAAGAGCGCACGCTAATGGATTTCCTGCTTGCCTGTGAAGTGTTGCCCGAAACGGAACTTAACATTGAGCGCAGCAAAGCTATCGAAACCCGGGACAT
Organism: Verrucomicrobiota bacterium; assembly: GCA_043757085.1. Taxonomy (GTDB): domain Bacteria; phylum Verrucomicrobiota; class Verrucomicrobiia; order Verrucomicrobiales; family Verrucomicrobiaceae; genus VFKE01. The sequence goes on along the minus strand of JAYVQB010000019.1, from coordinate 9,789 downwards.
CGGCTTTTGATGGCTTTCCTCATCGACACCAACGTTCTCTCGGAGTTACGCAAAGGCAGACTGTGCGATCCCAAGGTTCGCGCTTGGGCTTTATCGACCACACACGCTCAGCATTGGATCAGCGTTCTCAGCCTCGGAGAGATTCGCAAAGGAATCGAGCTTTTGCGCAAAAAGTCGCCCGCCCAATGTCCTGCATTTGAGCGCTGGATCGCAACCGTTGAAGCAAACTATGAAGGCTGCATTTTTACGGTCTCCGAGGCGATTGCCGATCAATGGGGACGTTTGCAGGCGAAACAGACAATGCCTGCAATCGATTCGCTGCTCGCCGCAACTGCCTTGGTGCACAATCTAACTGTCGTAACGCGCAACACCAAAGACTTCAAAGCTGCTGGCGTTCCGGTGGTGAATCCTTTCCTTTACTGAGGAATCCGCAGCATGGACTACAATCTCGGCGCGATTGACGGCTGCTAACTGCGTTGATCGCTCGTTGGTTATTCTTCAATAGCCAACAGAACTTTGTCGGATTATACTGCGATTATCTTGTCAAGTTGGTATGAGCCGTTACGCATCATGTGCTATATCGCCTCGAAGTAAGCTTCTTCCAACGCCGCGATTTGCGCTTCGCTGCCGAAGTTCGCGCGCACAGAAGCAGCAGCATTTTTTGAGCAGCGCGAGAACAGTGCTGCATCGCTCATCATGCGCATGATAGCGTTCGCAAGTTCGCCGGGCGAGCGCTCAGACACGAGCAATCCATCGTGCTCATTAGTTACCGCCTCGGGAATGCCGCCATGCAACGTGGCGACGACTGGCAATCCGGTCGCCATCGCTTCGAGCATGGAGTTCGGAATGCCTTCCTGATCTTCTTCTTTCGTCTTTTCGCTCGGATGCAAAAACAGATGGGCGCGCTGATACTCCGCGGTGAGTTGTTCCTGCGTGAGCCAGCCGCAAAGCGCCACGTTTTCCTGCAAGCCAAGCTGCTGCGCGGTGTCGATAATCTGTTGTTTCAATGGCCCTTCACCGCAGATGAGATAACGGAAATTTGGATGCGATTGCTTGATAATCGCGAGTGCTTTGAGCGTCGTCAGAATGCCTTTCTTCTCGATCAATCGACACGCTTGAACGAAGCGCCATTGGCCGTTTGCAGGAAAATCATGCGTGACTGCCTTGAGATGCTCCAGCGGAATCGGCGTGCGATTGAGCCGAAGTTTCTCGCGCGGACAGCCGAGTGATTCGAGTTTTTTCAAGAGCGATTCACTGCGCCCCATCACGATTTTTGCTTCAGCAAAAACTGTCTTCAGCTTTTCCGCGTAACCCGGTTCAGCAATGAATTTTGAAACATCGACGCCGTGAAACGATACTACCCAAGGCCCGCCCCAGGCCTGAAGCATTTCGAGGAAATGCACTGCCTTGTGTCCGTAATAGACATGCACCAGAGCGGGCTTGTCACGACCGAGCAATTCCACGAGATCATACGAGTAATAGGGCTTCACCTCCTTGTTGAGCGGGAACGGCGGCGGCCATTGCTTGATGATGTATTTGAACCAGAAGCGCAAGATAAAATTCCCGCGCAATCGCGGACGCACGAGCTTGGTCATCGTCACAACTGGCTCGAGGGGAAACATCTCCGCGTTCTCGCGCGACTGCGTATAAACGATGGTGCGGAGTCGCCTCAAGCCCGCCACCTGCCGGTAAATGCTTTGCATCTCCGGCTTCAAAAATGTGCCGCAGAGCGAGATGACAAGAGGGCGTTTATCGGCGGATTCAGGCATGTGCAGCTAGGTAGCAGCCGACGTAAGGAGGCTCAAGTTTTGATTGTTGAGAAGTGCCGGAGTCATTAGATAATTTAGAGCCTCCTTACGTCGGCTGCTACTTTTGTAGGGCTTCATCATACACCGCTTCAAGCTTCGCGATTTGCGCAGTTGATTCAAATTTGTCGCGCACGTCAGATGAAGCGGCTTCGCTTATGTCGTGCCATAAGCAGGAAGCGGAAGTTAGTTTTAACATGGCATCAAGCAATGCGGCGCGGTCGCGCTCGGCGACAAGGATGCCGCTGATGTTATGCCGCACGGCTTCCGGGATACCTCCGTGCAGCGTGGCGATAACGGGCAGTCCGGTGGCCATGGCTTCAAGCATAGAGTTCGGCACGCCTTCCTGATTTTGATCCGCCGTCATGCGACTCGGATGGATGAAGATATGAGCGCGATGATAGAGCGCACGCAACTCGGGGCCTTTGAGGAAACCGGCGAATGTCACCTTGTCATGCAGGCCGAGATCATGCGCGAGCTTTTCCAACTCGCCGCGCAAGGGGCCGTCGCCTGCGATGGTGAAATGCGCATTCGGAAATTTCGCATTGAATTCCGCAAAAACATGGAGCGCATCATCAATGCCTTTTTTCTCGATCAAGCGACATGCTTGCACGAAATGCCATGAGCCATCGCGAGGTGACTCGCGCGCTACATAAGGAAATTGATCCAGCGGAATGCCGGTGCGGTTCATGCGCAATTTACTTTCAGGACAACCGAGTTCACGCAGGCGATCGAGCAGCGAATCTGATCGCGCCAGCACCAGCGTTGCGGCTTGTAAAAGATCACGCAGTTTGGTCTCATAGTTCGCATCATGCGCGCGCGTCTGAATGTCCATGCCGTGAAATGAAACCACCACCGGGCGCGGCCATCTTTGAATGAAGGGCAGCAGGTGCACGCCGGTGTGTCCGAAATAAACATGCATCAAGTCCGCGTGCCTCCGCTCCAGCAATTTTGCGATCACACCGTATTCGCCGCGATACACGATGGGCGGCTCGTGCTTAATGTATTTCAGCCAGAAGCGGCGGATGAAATTGCTCCGCACGCCGGGCGCGAGTTCGATGCCGCCTTCGGGCATGGGATACATCTCCTCGCTCTGGCGCTCTTTGCAGACGACAAAGGTTTCATAGCGACGCAGCCCCGTGATCTGCCGGTAGATGTGGAGCATCTCCGGCTTGAGAAACGTGGTGCAATAGCTGGCGACCGTCGGCATGACTCACAAGACTTCGTGCCCGATGGATTTTTCGAGATGGGCGACGAGCTTGTCCATGCCAATGCCCTCGTTCGCGGAGATCGGCAGCACTTTGATCCGCTTGAAGCGATCCTTGAGGCGCGGAATGTTTTCCTCGGCTTCTGGCAAGTCCATTTTGTTGGCAAGGATGCACCACGGGCGCTTGGCCAGTTCATCGGAGTAGAGCGAGATTTCTTTGCGCAACGTCGCCAAATCTTCCACCGGATCGCGCGCCTCGCTGCCCGCGGCGTCAACGACGAACAGCAGCAATCGGCAGCGCATAATGTGCCGCAGAAAATCATGCCCGAGGCCAACATTTTCATGCGCGCCTTCGATGAGGCCGGGGATGTCCGCGACGGTGGCGCGGCGCGAAGGACTGAATACCAGAACGCCGACATGCGGCTCCAATGTCGTGAACGGATAGTTCGCAATCTTGGGGCGCGCAGCGGAGAGCTTGGTCAGCAAGGTGGATTTGCCCGCATTCGGAAAGCCGACCAGTCCGGCGTCCGCGATGGAGCGCAGCTCGAACATGAACGCGCCTTCTTCTGCTGGCGTGCCCGGTGTGCATTCGCGCGGAGCTTGATTGGTGGGAGATTTGAAATGGTCATTCCCCTTTCCGCCGCGTCCACCTTTGCAGAGGACGTAGGTTTCTCCGATATTTGTCAAATCGGCCACGTGCTCCTGCACAGTTTCGCCATCCTCATTTTCAATGAGCTTGCTGATGACCAAGCCGGGCGGCACGCGAAAGATGCCGTGCTTGCCCGCCTTGCCAAAGCAGAGCTTGCCCTGGCCCGCGTGACCAGACTCGGCGACGAGTTTGCTGTTAAAGAAAAAGGCGCGCAAGCTGTCGGTGCTATTGTCCACCACGAGCACCACGTCGCCACCATTGCCGCCGTCGCCGCCGTCAGGTCCGCCCTTGGGCCGAAACTTGCCGCGATGAAAATGCACGACGCCATCGCCGCCCTTCCCGGCGCGCGCAAAAACTTTGATATGATCTACAAACACGCGCGCACTATCGGGAGGATGGGCGGGGCGTCAATGCAGTTGACCAGTCGCTTTTTTGTTGGCCAAGAAAAATCTGTGGAAGATGGGACTCCAGTCCCGTCAGAGGTCGGCGGGTCTCGAGACCCGTCGGACGCTGTCGAAGCTGGAAGCTCTCAACTTCCGTTACCCTGCGTGTGACTGTGTCGTGCCCGCAAGCGGAAGATGGGACTCCAGTCCCGTCAGAGGTCGGCGGGTCTCGAGACCCGCCGGACGCTGTCGAAGCTGGAAGCTCTCAACTTCCGTTACCCTGCGTGTGACTGTTGCCATCCCTCTCCCACTCCGCTAATCTCGCGCCGTGTCTAAAATCCTCCGCATCCTTCTCTGGCTGGGCATCTCTGTTCTGGGCGCAGCAGCCGTTGCGGTGTCAGCCTTGCACCAGGGCGAGCAGATCAATGCGCTGTGGCTTGTGGTCGCGGGAGTTTGCACCTTCGCGGTGAGCTATCGCTTTTACAGCAAATGGCTGGTGACAAAAGTTCTGGTTCTCGATGCGCGCCGTGCGCCGCCCGCAGTGACGAACAACGACGGCAAAGACTATGTGCCCACTCATAAATGGGTCGTATTCGGCCATCACTTCGCGGCTATCGCAGGGCCGGGGCCGCTGGTGGGGCCGGTGCTGGCGGCGCAGTTTGGTTATCTGCCGGGGATGTTGTGGATTCTGGTCGGGGCCACGTTGGGCGGCGGCGTGCATGATGCGGTGGTGCTGTTCGCCTCCATGCGGCGCGGTGGCAAATCATTGGGCCAGATGCTCAAGGAAGAAATCAATCCTGTCGTCGGCACGCTGGCGATGATTTCATTGCTGGCGATCATGACGATCTTACTCGCGGTGCTGGGGCTGGTCGTGGTCAACGCGCTCGCTGACAGCCCGTGGGGACTGTTCACCATTGCGGCGACGATTCCGTTGGCGCTGCTCATGGGTTCCGCGTTGCGGTTCACTAAGATCGGGATCACCAGTGTGAGCGTGGCTGGAGTGGCCGGGCTGCTGTTGTCCGTGTGGTGCGGCAAGTATCTCAAGGAATGGGGCTGGGATCAGGCGTTTACACTCAATGGAACAACGCTCGCGTGGAGCATCATGATTTATGGATTCGCGGCCTCGGTGCTGCCGGTGTGGTTGCTGCTCGCGCCGCGTGATTATTTGAGCACATTCATGAAACTGGGGACGGTGGGCGTGTTGGGGTTGGTTGTGGTCTGGGTGATGCCGATGTTAAAAATGCCCGCGTTGACCAGCTTCATTCACGGCGGCGGATTGATTGTGCCGGGACCAGTCTTTCCCTTCGTCTGCATCACCATCGCGTGCGGCGCGGTATCGGGTTTTCACTCGCTCATATCATCCGGCACCACGCCAAAGCTGCTCGACAACGAGAAAGCTATTCGCGTGGTCGGTTACGGCGCGATGGTCACGGAGATGCTGGTCGCGCTCATGGCTTTAATCTGCGCTTGTGCGCTGGAACCCGGCGAATATTTTGCCATCAACAGCGCGAAAGGTTCCGAGCCTGCGGCTGTCATCGCAAAAGTAAATAGCGCGGGCTTTGCCGTGACTGAGGCCGACATGACTAAGCTCGCAGCAGAACTTGGAGAGACGACCATGTTCGGTCGCGCGGGCGGTGCGCCCACCTTTGCCGTGAGTCTGGCGCACATGTTCTCCAAGGTCTTCCCCGGCGAGGGCATGATGAGCCTGTGGTATCATTTCGCGATCATGTTCGAGGCGTTGTTCATCCTGACCACGCTTGACGCCGGAACTCGCGTGGGGCGATTTATCTTGCAGGACTTGCTGGGACAAATCTGGAAGCCGTTGGGCAATACGCAATCATGGGCGGGCAATCTCTTCGCCAGTTCGGTCTTTGTGGCGGGCTGGGGCTGGTTCCTTTATCAAGGCGTGATTGATGAGAACGGTGGCATCAAAAGCTTGTGGCCGCTCTTTGGCGTGGCCAATCAATTGCTCGCCGTGATTGCCTTCGCGCTCGGCACCACGGTGCTCATCAAGATGGGCCGTGTCCGGTATATTTGGACTACATTAATTCCGCTGATCTATCTGCTCGCAGTTACGTTGTCTGCGGGCCTGATGCTGATCTTCAATGGCAAATGGGGCTTTCTCGCCAAGGCCGCAGATTTGGAGAAAAAAATCGGCGCGAGCGCCACCGTCGCGGATCTAAGCGTGCTGCACAAAATGCTTTTCAATAACTATCTCGACGCCGCAGTGTCGGGAATCTTCCTCGCACTGGTCGTGAGCATCGTGATCGGTTGCGCCTGGGAATGGTGGAAGCTTCTAAGTGGATCAAAACGCATTGAGCTAAAGGAAAGCCCCTATGTCCCATTGCCCGATGCGGCGTGATAATATAACCCAGGTTCAAGGATTGCCCGCATCCGCCACGGGCTGCACGGCATCCGGCTGAACAAAACCGCGTCGCGGATTCATCTTGGTAACGAGAAGATACTGCCGCACGGAATCCGCGATGCCAGCAGCAAGTTTTTCTTGATACGCGTCCTGCTTTAAGAGTCGGCATTCCTCAAGATTGGTGAGATAACCGCACTCCACCAGCACGGCAGGACAGGCCGCGTGCAAAACGACATAGAGCCGGCTGTCCCGCGCACCACGATCCTCCGCGCCCGTGCTCGCGCAGACGCGGCGCTGGATCATGGAGGCGAGCAATTCGCTGCGTTGATCCTGCATGACGGCAGAAGATTTCATGGCCAGCTTTTGCCGCAGCGAAGCCGCGCCGCCCGTGGTGCGTGCTGAACTGAAATACGTCTCCAGTCCAGCGACCTCGCTCGCCGAAGAGGCGTTGAGATGAATGCTGACAAAGGCTGTCGCTTTCAATTTCGCGGTCATCGCGCTGCGATCTTCGAGTTCAATGTAAGTGTCATCCACGCGTGTCATGTGCGTGACAATTCCGAATCCCTTCAAGCGACGCTCAACCCGTTTCGCAATGTCGATCGTCGTGTTTTTTTCCTGCACGCCATGACCCGCCGTGCCGCTGTCCTGACCACCGTGTCCGGCATCGACAATAACCAGGCAGCCGCGCAAAGCCTCTGCAAACGGATCGCGCGCATTCACAGCGGCGACGATAGCTTGCAGGTTCCGCTCCCAGATTTTTGGGATTTGCCATAAGCACGCGAAACCCGCCACAAGCGCCCCGAATGAAATCAGGGATCGAATGTGCCAGTTGCGGCCCGAAAAACGGTTCATAACAAATGGTGATTTAACGCCGTATCTATTATTTTAGTTGAGATTGATTATTAGTATAGTAAAAATAATCAAATGAGGCCAACCATCTTTTTTATATCGGGATGGATTTTTTCCGCAGCGATGGCTTTCGGCGTCACTGCAACATCCACCACCACGACAAAAAAGAAATCCACGGCGGATTCCGCCAAGCATTCCGACACCGAGGCCAAGGACGGCGTCCACAAGGTCAGGCGCGGGGAAACGCTCTGGTCCATCGCGCGACTCCATAACGTGAGCGTGGGTGAAATCATGGATCACAATCACCTTGATAGCAGCACCTTGCGCGATGGTCAGAGCATCAAAATCCCCCAGCCCGCAGCAGAAGCTCCGGAGCCAGGCACCCGCCCCGCGACGCATCAGGTGGCGAAGGGTGAAACATTTCGTGTCATCGCAAAAAAATACGGCATCACCACCAAGGAACTCGAAAAAGCCAACCCAAAAATTGATCCCGACATTCCGAAAACAGGAACCAAGCTCGCCCTGCCCCTAGAAAAAAAAGAAGTGGCCGAAACCAAATCGAAAGCCGCCAGCCCCAAGACCCATGCCGTCACTGAAAAAGACACTTACTATCTGGTGGCCAAAAAATACAGCGTGACCGTAGCGGCCCTCACGCAGGCCAATCCCGGCGTCAATCCTGACAAGCTTCATCCAGGCATGAAGCTCAACGTGCCCGGCACGGGTAAAATCACGGCCAAAGAAACCCCGAAGCCGGAGTCGAAACCTGAACCCGAAAATACCGAGACGCCCGCGCGAGTCGTGGCTACGACCATCACAGATACGAGTTTCTACATCAAGCAAAGCCCCGCTCCAGAGCCTGTCGCAGAAACTGAGGCCAAACCGAAGTTTCGCAGCTATATCGTGAGCGATGAAGAAACGCCGCAAACGATCAGCGAAGCCTTTAATATAACCACCAAGAAGCTCTACGAGATGAACGATCTCAAGATTGGAGCCAAGCTCAAGTCCGGCCAGGAAATCAAAGTGCCCGTGAGCATCGCAAGCGTTGAAGAGTAATTTGCATTCTGACTTGGACTGCGCAGACATGTCTGCGCCTTCACACAGCACGCCGCGTCGCGCCTATCAAAGCGGCGACACGTCATCGCACTCCAACTTCCACATCGTGAAATTGACTGGACGCGCGCGCCGGATTCCATCATCCTTGCCGACAATGAAGCACCAGTTTTGCATCCGCTTGGTGATGTTATCGGCCCTGCTCGTTCTGGGCACTGGGCTCTTCGCGAGAGAATGGACGGACAGCGCGGGCAGGAAAATTGAGGCCGAAATCCTTGGCATCGAACAGGGCAGCGCCGTCGTGATGCTGATCGGAAAACAACGCGCCGCGTTACCCGTGGCTAAACTTTCCGCCACAGATCAAGTCTGGTTGAAAGAATGGGCGAAGGACAAATCCCCCGCGCAACAGTTGCCGCTCCCGGTCTGGCCAGAGACGGTGCTCCAGCCAGAAATCAAACTCACGGGTGGCAAGTCCAAAGACGGCAAGTTCATTTTCCACAGCACACATTATGATTTCGCTTGCGACGCCGAGGTGTCGGCTTCCGTGATCAATGATTTTGCCACTGTGGCGGAAGGCACGCTGCGATTGATCTACTCGTTGCCGCTGCGCTTCCCTCCACTGGATGGCCGCACCTTCGGCGCGCGCATCTGCCAGAGCCGCAGTGCCTACGAACGCGCTGGCGGCCCACCCGGCAGTGCTGGTGTTTTTATCTTGGGAAACATGAGCGGCCAAGGCGTGCTGCTTGTCCCATTTGAAAGCCTCGGTATAGAAAAATTCGCCGGGCAAAATACCAAGAGTTACAGCTATCGCTCGACCGTTCTCATTCACGAGATGACGCATCAAACCACCGCAGAGTTATTGCTGCTTATGCCTAAGTGGGTCGCTGAAGGTCTGGCCGAATACGCGGGTAACATGACTTATCGCAACGGCGTCTTCTATCTCGGCGCGCGTGATCGGGTGCAGGCTCTGCGTCAGCGACTGGAATCCTATGACAAACTCTCCCGCGAACAGGATGCGCAAGTCATGGCCTCTCCTTCTAATAAGCCGCCTTCACCCGTCAATGCCACACCGACTCGTCCGTTGGAAAGCTGGATCATGCGCCCCAGTGAACTGGTGAAAAAAACCGACCGCGACTGGGGCACAAACGTCCGTAGCCGCGCCGCTCATGCCCAGCTTCACCGCATGTATCTCTCCTCCATGTTCCTAGTCCATTACTATCTCCACATGGCAGACAATGGCGAAGCCCGCCGCATCCGCCTATACTTCGATGAACTCACCACCGACTCCACCTGGTTCCGCGCCCAAGGCCGCAACGGCGAACCCGCACCATCTTATCTCAGGAGCGATTCATCCATCGAAGAAGTCCGCAGCCACTATGCGCGGCTTCTGTTTTCCGAAAACGACCTCGCCGCGCTCGATGCTGATTTCCGCGCGAAATACATTGCGCTGGGGTTTAGGATTCCGGAGTGGAAGTGATAAA
>JAYVQB010000018.1:0-3129 GCA_043757085.1 Verrucomicrobiota bacterium | reverse complement strand
CTTTGTGTATATGACGACTACTCGTTCGTCTGCGTCTTTTCAGGCCTGAGAAGACGCTGATGCGCCTTGCGGCGCACTACTACTTCTTGCCCTTTTTCTTAGCGGCAGGTTTCGATTTGACGGCCTTCTTGGCGGCTTTTTTGGTTGCTTTTTTAGCCATGGTATTATTCCTCGTTTGTTGTTTTTTGGTTGCTGTTTTTGTCTTCGCCGAAGATTTGGCTGCTTTGGGCGAACCCTTGGCGTTTCCATTTCCACGGAGATCTTTTTGGTCGGCCTCTTCTTCGAGGGCGGCTTGGGCGGCAGCAAGACGCGCGACGGGCACGCGATAAGGGCTGCAGCTCACATAATTCAATCCAAGCTTGTGGCAGAACTTCACACTGTCCGGGTCACCACCATGCTCACCACAAATGCCGAGCTTGATGCCGGGGCGTGTGGCACGGCCTTTTTCCACGGCGATCTTCATCAGTAATCCAACTCCGCGCTGATCGAGAGTGGCGAATGGATTTTTGCTGAAGACTTCGTTCTCCACATAAGGCATGAGGAATGATCCCATGTCATCACGGCTGATGCCGAGCGCGGTCTGCGTGAGGTCGTTCGTGCCGAAGCTGAAGAACTCCGCAGTCTCCGCGATTTCATCCGCCGTAATTGCTCCACGCGGCACTTCAATCATAGTGCCAACTTGGTAGTCAATTTTCACTTTGTGTTCGGACATGACTTTAATAGCCGCATTGTGCACGATTTCTGTTTGAAGGTCGAGTTCTTTTTTATATCCGACGAGAGGAATCATCACTTCGGGTTTCACTTTGATTCCTTTTTTCTGAACAAGTGCAGCGGCTTCAAAGATCGCGCGTGCCTGCATTTCAGTGATCTCAGGATACGCAATACCAAGTCGGCAACCGCGATGACCGAGCATCGGATTCATTTCGTGAAGCTGTTCAACACGATGATGAATGTGTTCGGCACTGATGCCGAGTTTTGCGCCAAGTTCTTTTTGCTGCTCCTTAGTATGCGGCAAGAATTCATGCAACGGAGGATCGAGCAAACGGATGGTGGCAGGAAGTCCTTTGAGTGCCTTGAAGATTCCGACGAAGTCTTCGCGCTGATACGGCAGAAGTTTCGCGAGTGCTTTGCGACGGTCAGCCACATTGTCAGCGAGAATCATTTCGCGCATGGCATCAATGCGATCACCTTCAAAGAACATGTGCTCGGTGCGTGTGAGGCCGATGCCTTGGGCGCCGAATGCAATCGCGTTCTCAGTTTGCTCTGGTGTATCTGCATTGGTGCGCACCTGCATCCGTGTAACTTTGGAACACCAGTCCATGAGCGTCTTGAAGCTCTTGAACTTCTCGGTCTGGGCCGCAACTTTATCTCCGTGCAGCAATCCGGTGACGATTTCGCTCGGCGCAGTTTTGATCTGGCCGCCGTAAACCGTGCCGCTGGTTCCATCAATGGAAAGGTGATCACCTTCCTTGAATGTCTGTCCGGCAACGGTGACGGTTTTCTTGTCGTAATTGATCTCGATGGCGCTGGCACCGCAGATGCAGACCTTGCCCATCTGTCGGGCAACGAGCGCCGCGTGTGATGAGACGCCGCCTTTCGCGGTGAGGATTCCTTCGGCTGCAATCATGCCGCGCAAATCTTCGGGAGAAGTTTCATTGCGCACGAGCAAAACTTTCTCGCCCTTCTCGGCAGCGGCTGCGGCGCGATCAGCGTTGAGATAAATTTTCCCTGAAGCAGCGCCTGGACCAGCGGGAAGACCTCTCGCAAGTTCCTTGGCCTTCTTAACTTCAGAGACATCGAAGATCGGCGCGAGAAGTTGATCAAGCTGATCAGCAGGATTGCGCAGAATGGCTTTCTTCCAGTCGATGAGTTTTTCTTTGACCATGTCCATGGAGAACTTCAGCGCAGCAGCGGCGGTGCGCTTGCCATTGCGGGTCTGAAGCATGAAGAGCTTCCCTTCTTGAATGGTGAACTCGACGTCCTGCACGTCTTTGAAGTGCTTCTCAAGAACGCTGCGGACTTTCATCAGCTCGGCATAAGACTTTGGCATTTGCTTGGCTAGTTGAGCCACGGGTTCGGGTGTGCGCACACCAGCAACCACGTCTTCACCTTGCGCGTTGATGAGGAATTCGCCGTAGAATTCGTTGGTGCCATTGGCTGGGTTGCGGGTGAAAGCCACGCCGCTGCCGGATGTTTCACCAGTGTTGCCATAGACCATGGCCTGCACATTGACTGCTGTGCCCCATTCGGCAGGGATGTTATATTTACGACGATAGACAATCGCACGGTCGTTCATCCATGATCCGAACACTGCGCCTGCGGCTCCGCGAAGCTGCTGCCAGACATCATCAGGGAATCCGTGTCCGGTTCTTTCTTTGACGAGAGCCTTGAAGCGCTTGACGAGTTCTTTCTGATCGTCAGCGGTGAGTTCACTGTCCACGAGGTCGCGATGATATTTCTCGTGCTTAAATGATTCGATCACCACTTCAAACGGCTCATGATCTTCGCCCTCGCGTTTCTGCACGCCGAGAACCACGTCGCCATACATCTGCACAAAACGGCGATAGCAATCCCATGCGAAGCGCTCATTCTTGGTCGCAGCGGCGAGTGAAAGCACAGTCTTGTCATTCAGACCGAGATTCAAAATGGTGTCCATCATGCCCGGCATAGAATCGCGCGCGCCGGAGCGCACGGCCACGAGCAGCGGCATTCCATTGGCGTTGCCGAATTTGCAGCCCATGATCTTTTCCATTTTGGCAACGGCAACTTCCATCTGCGACTGAAGCGTGGACGGATAGGTGCGCTTGTTGGCATAAAAATAAGTGCAGACCTCAGTGGTCGCGGTGAATCCGGGAGGCACTGGCAAACCGATGCGGCTCATCTCTGCAAGGTTTGCACCCTTGCCGCCGAGCAGCGGTTTCATGGAGCCATTGCCATCTGCTTTTCCTGCTCCGAAGAAATAAACATACTTCGTTTTGTCCGCGCTGCTTTTTGATGCTGTCTTTGCCATATTAAAAAAGGTCGTTGAAGTGACCGTGTGCTTATGAGGTTGTGTTGTTGTCGATTAAGATTCGATGAAGAACGAGCAAGAGTATTGTGGCAATGAAAACTGTCAACGCTCTTTGCATG
>JAYVQB010000017.1:0-3136 GCA_043757085.1 Verrucomicrobiota bacterium | reverse complement strand
GTGTCCACCACTCCCTTGGAGTTGTCTGGCGCCACGACAGAAGCGCATTCGGCAATCAAGACAGCACGATTCGGGGCGATATGAACCGCTGTCTTAACGATCTGTTTTATCAACTCTGCGTCTGCCTTTGAAGCGCGAATGGCTGCTTTCACGATTTCGCAGGCGCAAGTTTCGTTGGCCACCATATTATCTTCCACAATTACCAGAACTTTTTGCGGCTCTTTTTCCACAGCCTCTCGCACAAGCGAGGCCACTTTATCACAAACGGTAGCCTCACCAGCTCGTCCAACGGCCGTGGGCAGTAAAACGGCTGCAATCGATGCAACCACTGTAATGTAATGGGATGTTTTCATGGCTTGCTTGGGTGTGGAGCCTTGAATATTCAAGGCCTGGAGCGGGCAACGGGAATCGAACCCGTCTATCCAGTTTGGAAAACTGGGGCATTAACCACTATGCTATGCCCGCATGGTAATTAGAATCTAACACTCTAAAAGCAATAATTTCAAGGTAAATCTTAGATTTATCTAAAAATTACTGATATAGTGAGAATATTAAAAATCCCGACCCATCAAGCCTTTGATAATTCCGATTTCAAATTCGCGTATTAAATACGCTTTTCTCAACTATGCGCAAGCCCTAACCTCTTTTACTGCATCAATCACTCAATTTGTTCTTTATTCCATGCAATTGATTTGTTACCCTTTCATCCAATTCGATTCACCATGAATCTACGCGTTCTCCTGAAATTCGGCATCACCGGGCTTTTTGCCATCGCCGTTCTGTATGTTCTGCTGAAGTGGCATACTGAGGCCTGGCAGAGCAACCCCCTGATTCAGTTCTCGGCCATCGTCGGTCTGGCGGTGGTGGTGGGTTTCTTTTTCGTCCTCGTTATTCTCCCGAAATTTGGCGATGCCGTCGGCACGGTCATGTATTCCTCAGGAGAAGAAATCGCACCGGACGAAGGCATGAAAGCCGCAGCGAAGATGGCCGCCGGGGACTATGAGGGCGCAATTGAGGAATTTAATAAATTGCTCCAGAGCAAACCTGAAGACGTCCATGCGATTTCCGAAATTGCAAAAACGTATGCTGACAAGCTTCACGAACCCGAAAAGGCCCTCGCCTTCCTGAATGAAAAAATCGAAAGTCAGGAATGGACCCCGGATAACGCCGCCTTCCTTCTGTTCCGGTTCTTCGATGTTCAGGCCCACATGCAGGATTTCGAGGCCGCGCGGGGCACGCTGGAAAATATCATCGGAACCTTCCCTGATACCCGCCACAGCGCGAACGCCAGACACAAGATCACGGAGCTGCAAGAAGCCGAGTTCAAGCAACTGCAAGCCGCAAGAGCTGCAGAGCAAGTGCAAGAGCAGCCATCCGATCAGGAAACGGCCTGAACCATAATCATCTATGATGCGACCAGCAGCCTTGCAGTCGCGTCCTCTGGCTACGCTGGCGCTCGCGGCAGTTTTTGGCATCGCTTTGGCAGATGCATTCAGTGCGCTGCTCCCGACCTGGTTCTGGCTGGGCACGGGCATCGTCGCACTGGCGTTCGCTGGGCGAGGTTCCACCTTCACGCGATTGCTCACGCTGACTATCGTAGTGTTTTCCTGCCGACATTCAGTGATGTTGGATGCCACCACTCGCCATCCGATTTTTCATACGCTTAGCCAACGCACGACTCCACTGAGCATCGTTGCCGAAGGTCGCATCGACAAACCTCTGCGGCGTGACCTGCCCGGCACCGAAGCGGGACAGGCCATGTTCTTCGCTGAAAAAATCACCGCGCCGTATGACGGTCTCGCTTGGAGTGGCAAAACCCGGCTTCACCTTTACAACCAGCGCGACACGGATCTCGCGCCCGGCTATTATCGTATTGAAGGCAGACTCCGGCTGGCTCCGCTTCCAGACAATCCCGGCCAGTTTGATGCACGGACCCAGGATCTCCGTCATGGCATGGTCGCTGAACTCAGGGCGACACGCATCGAACCAGTTGCTCTTGATTCATGGAACTTGATCGCGTGGCTGGACCAAGGCGCACAGCGTTGTCGGGAATGGATGCAGTCCACTCTCAGCATCGGAATGAGCAATGACGATGACGCGCGGAAAATCATTCTCGCCACCGTGCTCGGCGGCGCGGAAGCGGATGCGCGGGAACTGGAGCAACCTTTCCGCGCGACCGGCACCCTGCATATTTTCGCTGTCAGTGGCCTGCATGTGGGCATCATCGGATGGATTCTCTGGATCTTGCTCAAACCGCTCGGCGCATCGCGCACGGCCATGGCGATCATCGTCGGCCTCTCGCTCTTCGGTTACGCATTCATCACCGGACTTCGTCCCTCCACCGTCCGCGCTGCGGTCATGGCCGCCGTTCTTCTCAGCGGTGAACTCTGGCATCGGCGCTCCGATGTTCTCAACAGCCTGGGCGCGGCGGCGTTGCTCCTGCTGATGGATGACACCAGCCAGCTCTTCTCCATCGGATTTCAATTCTCATTCAGCGTCATCACGGCCATTGCCCTGCTCAACCGCTCTTTTCTCAACCTCCAACACTTTTGGACAGAACATGATCCCTTCCTGCCGGAGACTCTTCTCAGCAAAACACAACGCTTCGCATTGCACGCGCGACGCTGGCTCGCGGGCATGATCTCCATTTCCGCCGCCTCATGGATCGGCAGCCTGCCGCTCACCGTCCGCCATTTTCATCTCGCCTCCCCCATCGCGCTGGCGGCCAATATCTTGCTGGTGCCGGTGGCGTTCTTCATCCTCTTCACGGTGGTGCTGGTGCTTCTCGCTTCAATCGTGCATCTGCCTTTCATTCCGGTGCTGTTGGGGAATGCCAACTGGTTCTTCGCCCGCAGCGCGATGTTCATTGCTCAAATGTTTGCCGCCATACCGGGCGGGAATTTTTTTGTTGATATGCCATCAACGGCCCTGCGCGCGCCCGTTGAACTCACCGTGTTGCGAATGAAGGGCGGGGGCGCGGCGCAACATCTGCGCGCCAATCATGCAAACTGGCTGATCGATTGCGGCGGTGAAAAAAGTTACGAACATCTCATGCGATCATACTTGCAAGACTGCGCCATGAACCGCTTGGACGGACTGGTCCTGAGTCACGCGGATTACGAGCACATCGGCGCGG
>JAYVQB010000016.1:0-3137 GCA_043757085.1 Verrucomicrobiota bacterium | reverse complement strand
AATGGTGGTCTTTGCAGATGGCCACGCTTGCCACTCCCGCTGCGTTGGAGGGCTTGAGTGTCGAGGAAACGGAATCGAAACTTAATGAGGCGCTCACGCTGCGCTTTGATCCTTTGCCGGTGGAGACTAAGAAAAACAAAAGCAAACCCACCAGCAAAGCCACTCCGGCAAACACCGCCGAAAAACCGGTGGAAGAACCCAAGGGGAAACGCACCCCACTCTTCAGTCCTCCAAGTTCCAATTTGCCATTCGTCGGCGGAAAGAAAATTGCTTTCACCCCCAAGACCGACGCCGATACCGATGCCGCGACAGATGATGCGACAGATGATGCGACAGATGATGCGCCGAAAAAGAAAGCGTCCGTCAAGAATAACAAATCTCAACCTCTCCCCGCGACAAAATCACCAGCGGAAAAGTCAGGTGCACCACCATCCAAGCTCAAGGCAAAACCACATCGTGTCGCGGAGCGCCCCGAAGTGGTGCCGAAACCTGCACCAACAACCAAGAATATCCCGGAAACTCAAAAAAAATCAGAACCATCTGATGAAGATCAGAAGAAGCGCAGCCTGCTCAATCCTCTCAACTGGTTCCGTGGGAAAGAGAAGCCAGCCGATGCTGCCAAACCCGAAACCCCCAAAAAGAAACCTGACAAGAACGATAAATCTCGAGTCCCGGATGGCAATCTGGACGATGCGAAATTCAACGAACAAGGCACGAAGGTCGCGGTCGGCCCCACGATCAATGACTATCAACTCATCGCCAAACGGCCCGACCGTGAGAAAATTCTCCAGCGCAATCTCGACCAGCTCACGCAATTAAAAATTCAGGCCAATCCGCTCTACCGCCCGCTCATAAACGATTACGCCGATGTCATCGGTCTCGTGATGAAAGGCAAGGACAGGAACCTGGCTGTCAAACTCGCCGAGCTGGACAAGCGACGTGGCGAAATCTCCAAACAGGCCAAGGCGGTCGAGTCATACGCCGACTGGTATGAAGCTTCCGAAACCAAAGGCTACAGCGGCAACTTTGAAGATTACCTGCGGCTTTGCGAAAAAATCGACAAGGAAATCCGGCCCCGCACCGACGCCATCTCGAAATATCTCGATGCGCTGGCCAAGGAGTATGAGTAAGGTGGATGGAGTTTATGTGTTGAACTGTTGATATGTTGCTGTGACTTTTCATTCTTGCCTTGCATGAACTTTCTCAACCGCTCCGCCACCATCGCCAAGCCCGGATTCAACCGCTGGTTAGTTCCGCCCGCAGCCATCGCGGTTCACATGTGCATCGGGCAAGTCTATGGATTCAGTGTTTTTAAGAAGCCGCTCGCCAAAGCCCTTGGTATCACCGCTCCCATCACGGGCGATTGGACAGAAGCGGATGTGGGCGTGGCCTATTCCATCGCCCTGGCCTTGCTCGGATTGTCTGCCGCGTTTTTTGGAAAATGGGTTGAGCGCAGCGGCCCGCGCAAAACGATGCTCGCCAGCATGATCTGCTTCTGCACCGGTCTAGTGCTAACCTCGCTGGCTGTGCACTGGCATCAACTCTGGCTGCTCTACGCGGGATACGGACTGATCGGCGGCATTGGTCTCGGACTCGGCTACATCGCGCCGGTTTCCACTTTGCTGAAATGGTTCCCCGACCGGCCCGGCATGGCGACCGGCATGGCCATCATGGGTTTCGGTGGAGGGGCGCTCATCGGAGGTCCGCTCGCAGAGGAGTTGATGAAGCATTTCTCATCCGATATCTCAGTCGGTGCGCAGGAGGCACTGCTGGTGATGGCCGCACTGTATGCCGTTTCGATGATCTTCGGCGCAATCTGCGTCCGCGTGCCGCCTGAAGGATGGCAGCCGCATGGTTGGGTGCCTAAAGAGCACGTCAAGCCGCTCGTGACGAACGCCAACGTCGCTGTGGATGTCGCATGGAAGACCCCGCAGTTCTGGCTGCTTTGGATTGTGCTCTGCACGAATGTGAGCGCGGGCATCGGCATTCTTGGACAGGCATCGCCCATGATTCAGGACATGTTCAAGGTCACGCCCGCAGCCGCAGCGGGCTATGTCGGACTGCTTTCATTGTGCAATCTCGGTGGTCGGTTCATCTGGTCATCCGTCTCCGACTTCACCGGGCGCAAAGGCGTTTACTGCATCTACTTCCTTCTTGGAATTGCGCTTTACATAAGCGTGCCGTGGACGCAGGGCCAAGGCAGCGTGACGTTGTTCGTCATCGTCACAGGACTTATCCTCACGATGTATGGAGGCGGATTCGCCACCATCCCGGCTTACTTGCGCGATCTCTTCGGCAGCTATCAAGTCGGAGCCATTCACGGCAGGCTCATCACCGCCTGGAGCATGGCGGCGATCCTCGGGCCGCAACTGGTTGACCGCATATCTCTCTCCAATAAAAACAGCAAAACGATGCCGCCGGAACAGGTCTATAATTCCATTTTTTACATCATGGTCGGACTGCTGATTATTGGGCTGATCGCGAATCTCTTAGTGCGTCCAGTGGATAAAAAATATCACCTCAAAGAAAGCAGCTCATGAACGCGGTCAAACTTATCATCGTCTGGATTTGGGTGGCACTCCCGCTCGGCTGGGGTGTATTAAAATCAGTCCAAAAATCTGCGCCGCTTTTTTCTGCAAAAAAGTCTGCTGAAACAGTTCCGGCTGGCAAATGATCCCGCGCGAAAGCGGCTTGCTTTCGCCCGCAATCTCTGGCATGTGACGCGCCCGCAATTTGCCGTCCATGACCGCCAACACCTACCGCACCCACCACTGCAACGAACTCCGCACCGAGCACATCGGCCAGACCATCACGCTCTCCGGCTGGGTGAACTCCGCACGCGACCACGGCGGCGTCATCTTCATCGACCTGCGTGACCGCGAAGGCCTGACGCAGATTGTTTTCCGCCCAGAAGAAAATCCAGAGGTAGCAACGGCGAGTCATCATCTGCGCGATGAAGATGTGATTTGCCTCAAGGGCAAAGTCGCCAAGCGCCTCGAAGGCACGGACAACGCGAATCTCGCGACCGGTCAAATCGAGATCATTGTCAGCGAATTCACGGTGCTGAACAAATCTGCCGTGCTTCCGTTTCAAATCGACGCGGAGCTTTCCAACGAAGACCTGCGCCTGAAATATCG
>JAYVQB010000015.1:0-12325 GCA_043757085.1 Verrucomicrobiota bacterium | reverse complement strand
TTGATGTCCGGTGCCGGATCGGTCACGCGACCCATGAACAGACAAGCGCCAGTCGGGACGTGTTGGATGGCGAAGATGAATGGATGATCGCAGCGGACGTTCACATGCGGCACTTCATGGGGGACGCCGTTATTGTGACGAATGATCACGGCGGTGGATGCGGCGGCTTTGGTGCCGTTCTCATCCAGCTCGATGAAGGTGCGGTGGAAGACTTCGTCGATCACGGGATCGCCCCCCTTGTCACTCTGCCAGATGCCCGTGAGGTCTGCGTCTTTATCACTGAACGCTGCTTTCATGCCGAGCAATTGGAGTGCCGCTTTCATGGGAGTTGGCGCTGGTTCCAACTTCAATCGCGGAAGCCACAGGCGCACTTCGGATTTTGGCAACTTTGCGCACTCAGCGAGAATTTGCGGCGTGATTGATAACCGGTTCGCAGCGCGTAGATTGGCTTCATATGTATTTCTAATAATTTGCTCAGCGCATTTTCTCCCACAGTTCGCTCCCCGGCACCAAGGCTGCGATGATGAGTCCGGCGAGGAACCACTCACAAAGATGACCGGCTATGCTGATGAGCGCGTAGTGCACCGGTTCCTCAAACCAGATCATCATCGGCACGTCGGAAACAAGTCCGGCAAACAGTCCGGCCATCGCGCAGAAGAACACGCGCTGCAGATAATCCAGACGCACCGTCCAGGCCAGCATCAGCGCGATGACGAAGCAGGCGACAAAGGAACGCAGAAACGAGAAGGCGAGATTCATCCACAAGCTGACGTTGCGGTTGCCGACGCGCACGATGGAATAAACGAACGGCCCATTTTTCAAGGCGAGTCCGGCGGATATTCTGGTGGCAGCAGCCTCATCCTTCGGGGTATGCTCCATGTTGCCGATCATGCTGGGCAGCATGTAAACGCCGGAGTGATCTGCATTGGCTGTGATTACAGCCGCGACCTCGGCCTCGTGGTTAAACTGATATAGGGAATTGCCATGCCACTGCAGCACAAACCATGATGCCGCACCCCAGATGAGGCAGGCGATGGCACCGAGTAGCGAAGCGAGAAAAATTTTACTCATAACGTATCGAGCCTAGGCAATCCCTTTGAAAAAGGCAAGCGGGAAGGCCCGCTCTCAATCCGTAGATTTGACTCATTGAGCGGTTGCATAATGCCCACTTGTGATTTTCATTTACCACTCACGCTTTCCATCCATGTCCACATCCGTCGCTTCCCCCGAACCGTCGTCATCCAACCGCTCCCTGCGCAACGCCGTCATCCGACTGGCGGGCAATTCGCAGGACGGCATCCAGTCCATTGGCGGCTTTCTAGCTCGTCTTGCAGGTCGCACCGCGCAAGAGGTGATGACTTACATGACCATCCCGTCCACGATCAGCGGCGGGCCTTCCATCTTCCAAGTTCACATCGGCTCCGGCGAAGTGCTCACAGCAGGTGATGAAGCCGATGTGCTCGTCACATTTTATCAGCACAGCTACGACGCGCACATCAGTGCGCTGCGCGATGGTGGCATCTGCCTCTATGACACGGCGGATGTGAAAGAGGAAAATCTCAAACAGGAGCGCGGCATCAAAAACATCGGCGTGCCTTTCACAGCGGCAACGGTGGAAGCGGTGGGCGGCTCGACCCGTGACCGTGGCAAAAACATGTTCGTGCTCGGCTTGATCTGCTCGGTCTTCAGCCTCGACAAAGAGAAGCTCGTGACCATTGTCTCGCGCCAGTTCGGAAAGAAAGATGAGAGCGTCTTGCGCAATGCCATGCTGGCGTTTGATGCGGGCTTTGCCTATCAAGTGGGAGATCTTGAGAAATATGCTTTCGTTCACGGCGAGGCTGACGATGGTCATCGCATCAGCACGGATGGAAACCAGATGCTCACGGCGGGACTCATTGCCGCAGGCGTTCGCTACGGCGCGGCTTATCCGATCACGCCCTGGTCTTCCATTATGGAATCTCTTCGCGCAGAACTGCCGAAATATGGCGGACTCTACGTGCAGGCCGAGGACGAACTGGCCGCAGTGAGCATGACCATCGGCGCGGCGTTCGCGGGTCATCTTGCGATCACTGGCAGCAGCGGCCCCGGCATTTCACTCAAGCAAGAAGCACTCGGCTACGCAAGCATGGCGGAACTTCCGATCATCGTGGTCAACGTCCAGCGCGGCGGACCTTCCACCGGACTGCCGACGAGTGTTGAGCAAAGCGATCTCATGCAAGCCATCTACGGCAGTCACGGCGATTGCCCGCGCATCGTGCTCGCGCCCAAAGATGTGGAAGATTGCTTCTACATCGCGTTCGAAGCCGGACGACTCGCACGCAAATATTCCTGCCCCGTCATCATCCTCAGTGATCAGGCCTTGAGCAGTCGCATCGAAGCTTTCCACGAACCTGATCTGGATAAACATTGGGTTGAACCCGGTCTCGATCTCACCCCGCGTAGTGAAGACTATCGTCCTTATCCGCTCGACAAGACGACGCGTCACGCTCCTCCAGGCAGCAAGATGGTCAGCGGAAAATATCCAGTCGTCACTGGACTGGAGCACGACGAATGGGGACATCCCAGCGGCAGTCCGAAGATGCACACGCAGATGCAGGCCAAGCGCCGCCAGAAACTCATTGATGCTGCGGCAGAAATTCCGCTGCCGGAAGTTCATGGCGACCAAGAAGGTGATGTTCTGATCGTTGGCTGGGGCAGCACCTATGGCCCGATCCGCGAGAGCACCGATCGTCTCCGCAGTGAAGGCCACAAGGTCGGCTCGCTTCACTTGCGCCATGTGCATCCGATGGCGAATGGAATGGAAACTATCTTCAAAAAATTCAAGCACATCGTTGTGGTCGAGATGAACGACTACGGTGCTTACGGTTACGGCCAACTGGCCATGCTCCTCCGCGCCCGTTACGCGGAGCCAAAGATCGAGTCGATCTGCAAGACCGATGGACTCGCCTTTCGCATTCGTGAAATCGTCACGGGCGTCGAGAAGATGCTCGCCAGCGCCTGAGTTTTTTCATTCCGCATTCGTCATTCCCAATCGCCCGCCATGTCCACCGCCCTTACCACCGCCCCTGCTGCACCCGCAGATAAACTCACCAAAAAAGCCCTCACCGCCGACCATCCTACCTGGTGCCCCGGCTGCGGAGACTTTGCCGTATTGAACATTTTTTATCGCGTGCTGGAGAAGCTCCAGTATCCGCATGAAAAAATCGTCTGCGTCGCAGGCATCGGCTGCTCCAGCCGCTTCCCCTATTTCATGAACACGCACGGCATTCATTTCATTCACGGACGCGCGTTGCCACTTGCCACCGGCATTTCATTGAGCCGCCCCGATGTGCACGTGTTCGTCTTCGGCGGCGATGGCGATGGATTCTCGATCGGCGGTAACCATCTCAACCACGCCGCGCGCAAGAACATCAAGCTCACCTATGTCATCATGGACAACTTCGTCTATGGCCTGACCAAGAAGCAGACCAGCCCCACCAGTCCCATTGGTTTCAAATCCAAGACCGACCCGACTGGCTCCATTGATCGTCCGATCAATCCCATGAAACAACTGCTCGCCAGCGGCGCCACTTTCATCGCCCGCACCCACGCCGCGCAGGTAAAGCACATGGAAGCCATGTTCGAGCGCGCCATTCTGCACGACGGTTTCAGCGTCATCGAGTGCCTCAGCGAGTGCACCATGTTCTATCCCGGCGCCTTCGACGACGGCAATCCGCGCAAGGGCGGCGCGTTCGACATCATTGATGAAACGCAGCACGACGTGAAGGACGATGTCGCCGCGTTCAAGCTCGCGGATCTTCCCAGCCCCGGAAAATTCGGTGTCTTCTACCAAGTAAACCGTCCAACGAAGAACGAGCTCGAGCAAAAATGGATCGACGACACCCAGGCAAAGCTCGGCGGCGTATCGCAGAAGGACATTCTCAAGAAGCGGTTCGAGGCGATGCGGTAAATAATGTGGAGTGCGGAGACGTGTAGTCGCCCGATTGCGGTGTCCTATCTCGAGGTAGGGCGGGTATCTCACCTGCCGTGGGAGGCGTCGCGCCTTCCACTCAGGGCGTCTCGCCCGTTTTGTTTGTTTGGCGTGCCGCAGCATGTGAAAGCGCAGACTCGACTGCGCATTCCAAATTTGCACCGACATTGAGGGATGCTCCTTGAGCAATGGGGCGAGACGCCCTGAGTGCCAGGCGCGACGCCCGGCACGGCGGCCAAGATGGCCGCCATACCCTCTCTGGCCGCCGCCTCTTGCACCATTCAAGACAAGTCGCCACTTTGACAGGCGCGACATGTCGCGCCATTGGAAAGCGCGGACACATTCGCGCACTCCAGATGATTCACACCCTCGATCTCCGATTTCAAAACACGCCCGGCATTGTCGCTGCCTATCTGATTGAATCAGGCAAGCATCTCGCGCTGATCGAAACCGGACCCGGCTCGACCTTGCCGACACTGCTGCATGAAATCCGCGCGCTTGGATTTGCGCCGGAGAATATCCGGCATGTCTTCGTCACGCATATTCATCTCGATCACGCTGGAGCTGCGGGCTGGTGGGCGCGGCAGGGCGCGACGGTTTATGTGCATCCGCAGGGTGCGAAGCATCTGATTGATCCCGGTAAACTGATGTCGAGTGCGCGCAAGGTTTACGGCGAGAAGCTCGATTCACTCTGGGGCGAGATGCTGCCTGCGCCTGAGGATAAGGTGGTTGCGCTCGCGGACGGCGAATCAGTGAAGCTCGGCAAGGTGAAGATCACCGCCATTAACACACCGGGTCATGCGCGGCATCATCATGCTTATGCGTGCGAAGGCGTTTGCTTCACGGGCGATGTGGCCGGAGTGCGCTTGCAGGGTTGTGATTATCTGAGTGTCGCCGCCGCTCCACCGCAGTTTGATCCGGTGGCGTATCTGGATTCGATTACGCGAATGCATGATGCGGAGTTTAATAAGTTGTATCTTACGCACTTCGGCGAAGTGACAGATGTCTCGCGACATTTATCGGCTTATGCCCAGCGAGTCGGCCAGGTGCATGAAAAGGTTCAAGACTGGATGCAGCAAGGATTGAGCGGCGATGATTTGCGAAGTGCCTACACGAAATCGGAACATGTTCTGGCAATCGAATCGGGAGTTAGCGAAGAAGACTGGCGACGATTCGAACTGGCCAACAGTTCTACGATGAGTGCTGATGGCATTGCGTTGTTTTGCGAGAAGAATCCGAGTTAACCAAATCTGGAGACGACCCGCCGACCTCTGAAGTCGGCAGAATTACCGGAGTGACTGTGACTTCCATGCTCTGCATCGTGAAGTTGCCGAACATCGTGGCCAAGGCCACATCGGCGGCATCGCGACCATAGGCGATGACAATGCGATTACCACGGGTCACGTCTGTTGTGGCATCAAAGGTGAACCAACGCCCGCCAATGAAAGCTTCAAACCAGGCGTGCAAATCCATGGGTTTGAGCTGATGCAGGAATCCCACCACCATGCGGGCCGGGACATTGATCGCACGGCATAACGCAATGCCGAGATGGGCGAAGTCGCGGCAGACTCCGCGCTTCATATTAGAGGTCTCCAGCGCAGTAGTTGACGTGTTACTGGAGCCAGCTTCGTAGATAATGTTCTGGTGAATCCATGTGCGTATCCTCGCGACTTGCAGATAGTTAGGTGGCGCATCACCAACGATAGAACTGGCTAGCACGGTCAATTCGTCTGACTGGCAATAGCGGCTCGGCAAAAGGTAGTGCATCAAGTCCGTCGGCAAGTGTTGCAAAGGGACCAGTGGGGCCAGTAAGTCCTCGTCCGCGAAATCCGGCACCAGAACGCGATATTGGACTGAGAGATGGAAATCCCCGGCGGGCATGACGGTTCTTTGGCAGAGATTCCCATAAACATCGGTGAACTCGACCACCGGCACTTGAGGACGGATGTGGAATTCCTCACGCATGATCCATTGCGCCCAGCCGCTGCGAGGACGCAACATGAAGATGACGGGCACATCTTCCGTGGTCACATAGTTAAGCTGGCAAGTGGCATCAAGAATCATGGGCGCGATGGAGTTGTGATATATTTCCCAAGCAGTGGCCTTTCTTCGTTGCTTCCGGACAATAGACAAATGGATTCGGTTATAACATCGGCCCTATTCAGGTCACTGCTGAAAAGACACACAGTATTTCGCTGCCACCCATCGTGGGCGGCATTGCCCTGGTCGGGGGCATTCTGTTACTGGTGGTTGGCGCGAACAAAAAGAGCTCGAACGGCTGAATCAGCACCACGGTTTTTCAAATTCGAGTCCGTCGCACTCCCAGCTGCATTGCAGCACCCGCCTTGGCCTGTAGATGCGCCAGTCCTACTGCAAGCGCATCGGCTGCGTCTGCTGGCGGAGTCTCGCGCAGTCGCAACATGGAACGCACCATAAAGGCGACTTGCTCCTTGCCTGCGCCACCGCGCCCCACGGCGGCTTGCTTGACCTCGCGCGGAGCGTAGTCGTGAACGGTTAAACCGTGCTCTGCGGCAGCGATTAAGACAGCACCGCGCACACTGCCGAGGGTGATTGCGGTCTTGAAGCTCTGCACATAAATCGTGGATTCAATCGCGCACTCGGTAGGACGGAATTCCTTGATGACGGTAGTGAGTTGATCGCGAATCGCCAGTAGGCATCCGGCGTGGGAAAGCTTGGTGGCATTGGTTACAACTCCATAAGTCATGGCCGAGATGTTTCTGCCATCGGATTGTAGCACGGCATAGCCAGTGTTTCGTAAGGCAGGGTCAACGGCTAGGACGCGGATAACCTCAGGCATGATGGTGAATGCAGGTTATGCGTAACGGGATTTGCTCTTGCTGCGACGCTGGCGGAACAAGGTGTCGAGCGAGAGCCAGCCCGGTCCGCTGATCAGCAAAGTCAGTGCGATGAGGAAATACAGCACAGAGATTTCTGCATTGTTGAACTGGGAACTGCGATTCGCTACCCACAGGGCGCCCAGTGCGAAGGGGAGAAACACGCCAGAGAAAAATCGGGTAAGAAATCCCAGCAGCCAGCACACCGCCACCAGGCAGGTGAGCAGTGCGGAGGTCACGGCCAGCGCGGTTGGGAAGGGCAGGCCGACTTCTTTGAGATGGTTGATCGCGTCCCATGGCGTGCCGCTCCAGAGAAAATGATATGCCGCAACCGCCTGCGACCACGCATGAAGATAAAGCAGGGAGGCGCCGGCACCGACGCGCAGCGGTATGATGCCGAACTGCGGCTTGGAGCTGCTGCGGGGGGAATCAAAAGCTGACAGCATGAGATGAATTAAAGGTCGGATGAAAATGCCACGGTGTCGCCCGGCTCCAAGGCGACATTTTCCGCGCCGGCATGGAATCGGCGGATACCCTTGCGGGTAACATAAACGGCCCGCGCGTTGGGATGGGACTTACGACCGCCCACATAGGGCAGCGCGGAGCTGGCGGTGATGCCATCGAACCATTGAATCACCGCCGGTGACCGAACCGCGCCCGTGACAGTCACCAGAGGGACATGCTCGATTTGCGTGAGTTCAACATGGATGACGGAGGCCGAATATTGATGGAGGCGATGGAAGGAGGCCTCGATGATATTGATGGCTTGAAGCGCCGTGAGTCCACCGACCCGGACATCTCCGGCCTCTTTGAAGTGAATCAGGCCCTTTTGATTGACCATCAATTTGCCGGCGTAAATTTTCGACGGCGAGCTTTGACCGCGCCACACTACCAGCTTGAGGGTCTGGCCATAGCCCAGGGTCTGGCGGACATTGAATGGCAGGTCGGGGTCGCCGGATGCGTGCGAACCGGAACCGCCGCCGATGAACGGGATTTTTACTTTGGGCATCCAGCTGCAGCCGCTGCCAGCGAGGACGATACAGATGACGAAGATGAAATGATAAAAATGCGCGACTCTCATGGGATGTGCGCAACATTCACCTTCACCGCGCGCTGACAAGGCGGAAGTGAGGCTGCTTTTGCTCAGGCATATTCCAGTTCGGCCCGCAATTTTTTCATGGCGGACTCTTCCAGAAGCCCAGCCAGATCCGGACGGTAGCGCACGAATTCATGGGCGAGAATTTCCAGTCGCACTTCTTCGCGTGTCGTGAGGGGTAGGAGCGCGGGCCGGAAAACTGCCGAGTCGAAATCGAAAGTGGAGACGGCGGGGAGCTGGGTCAAGGATGGTTGGGCTGTCATGATGGGGTGATGCTGTTAAATTTATTCTTCGACGATGGAGCCGTCGCCCACCGCGAGCCACTTGCGCTCCTTGAGCTGATTCTTGCCAATCAGGTCCTGAATGGAAGCCAGCACGAGATATTTGACTACATCCTGGGGATTGACGCCGCCGAAGGTGCCTTTGAGCGAGAGGTCTTCCAGATACCGCTTGATTTGCGGTGGAAAGGCCACAGTCATGCTGACAGTATCAATTTTGTTGGAAGGTCTGGCCATGGGTTAATGCCGGTTAAAACCGGATATTAATGCGGTTTTTATCCGCTTTAATGGCCTTCGTCAAGGTTCTTCCCTTATTATATTAGAAAATTTCTTATATACTTAAGATAAGTTAAGTAAGCAGGTAAGTAATTAGTTAGCGGGCGTATCAATACAAAATAGAAAAGCTCGAACCTTTAGTTTGGTATCCGATGTCAAACCGCGCATCGGAAGTTGAAGCACCAGCTTCGACAGAGTCCGGCGGGTCTCGAGACCCGCCGACCCTGACGGGACAAGAGTCCCATCTTCCACGCCATTAAACCGGGCGAAGCAATTCTGCCGCGACTTCATCTGCGCTCTGCACGCGCATGTTGAGAATCTCAGCATCCTCCGGCAAGGGCGCGCCGCATTGCGTGAATAAACCTCTCACCACTCGCGGATAACACGCCGCGATGCGCAACGGGCCATTCGCCGCCAGTGCCTTCAATCGCTCATCACGATGCGCCGCCATCTCACAGAGATCAGCCACGGATTCAAATCCTGCGCCTGACTCGCATAACTTCGCCAGCACGCCATCCTTCACAGACTGCGGCACTACTTGCGCATAGGCGCATCGACAATAAAGGAGTTTAGGCGAGGAGTCGTTCATGATTCAGCTTTGGTTTCCAATGCCTGCTTTAAAGCCTGCCACGGAAGTGTAGCGCACTTCACACGCATGGGGAATTTTCGCACGCCGATGAGCACTTGGAGATCGCCGAGATTTTCATCGAGTTCCGTTGGCTCCTGTTGCGCGGTCAGCATGTCGTGAAGACTTTTCCAGAGCGACACCGCAGTCGCGCGCGGTTTGTTTTTGACCTTCTGCGTCATCATCGAGGCCGAGGCCATGCAAAGCGAGCAACCGTTGCCGGTGAACATCACATCGCCGAGGTCCCGGTTCGCGTCGAACTTCACATGCAGCGTGATCTCGTCGCCGCAGCTTGGGTTGTCGCCATGCACATGAACTTCCGCGTCCGGCATCTCGCCAAAATTGCGTGGGCGGCGGCAGTGATCGAGCACCACCTCTTTGTAAAGTTCATCAAGATCCACGGCTGAAGTAAGTTTGGATTTCACGGAGGATTTCGATCATGCGATCAATCTCGTCCATCGTGTTGTAAAAATAAAAACTCGCCCGCACGGTTGAGTTCACCTTGAGCTTGCGCATCAGCGGTTGGTTGCAGTGATGCCCACCGCGCAGCGCGAGGCCGCGATGATCTGCCAGCGTGACCACGTCGTGTGCATGAACTTCTGGCAAAACAAAACTCACCAGTCCCGAGCGACCACCCGACGGACCGAACGCGCGCAGATGCGGAATCTCCTTGAGCCGTTCATAAGCATAAGCGGCGAGCATTTGATCGTGCGCGAAGATTTGCTCGCGCCCGATGGCATCGAGATAATCCATTGCTGCGTGCAGCGCGATGGGGCCGGAGATGTCCGGCGTGCCTGCTTCAAATTTGTGCGGCAGCGTGTTCCAGCGCGACTCGAAAAAATCTACGCTGGAAATCATGTCGCCGCCGCCTTGCCACGGTGGCATTTTTTCCAGCAACTCCTCGCGACCATACAAAACACCGATGCCCGTGGGTCCGCACATTTTGTGACCGGAGAACGCAAGGAAATCACAACCGATGTCCTGCACATCCACCGGCATGTGGCCGATGCTCTGCGCCGCATCCACCAGCGTCGTGATGCCGAGCGCGCGAGCCTTGGCGCAAAGTTCCTTCGCCGGATTCACTGTGCCGAGCGTGTTTGATGCTTGGGTAAATGAGAACAATTTTACCTGCGCCGTGAGTAGCCTGTCGAGCGCGTCAAAGTCTAGCAATCCCTCGTCACCATTGACTGGCACATAGACCAGCTTCGCCCCCGTGCGTTGCGCAAGAAGCTGCCACGGCACAATGTTGCTGTGATGCTCCATCTCCGTGAGTAGAATGATGTCACCTTCTTGCAAATTCGATGCGCCCCATGAATGCGCCACCAGGTTGATCGCTTCCGTGGTGCCGCGCGTGAAAATGATCTCGCACGATTTCCGCGCGTTAATAAATTTAGCCACCCTTTCGCGGGCGCCCTCATAACCATTCGTCGCACGCATGGACAATTCATGAATGCCACGATGCACGTTCGCGTTGTCGTGCTCATAATAGTGAACCAGTGCCTCCACCACCGCGCGCGGCTTTTGTGAGGTCGCCGCATTGTCAAAATAGATCAGCGGCTTGCTATGGACTTCCTGGTCGAGGATCGGGAAATCCTTTCGGAGGGCGGGCCAGTTGATGGTGGACGATGATGCCAATGGCATGCGGACACTCATCACGCGAATCCGAGATGATGCAAGGGTGTCACCTGCTCCTCTGCGAGATCAGCGGCATAGTCGAGGCAAGCATGAACATCCTCGCGAGTGATGTGCGGGTAAGCACTTAGAAGTTTATCCACAGTATCACCATTGGAAAACATGCGCACGATCTGATGCACCGGAATACGTGTGCCAGCGATGCACGCTTGGCCGTGGCAGATGCTGGGATTAATGGATATGCGGGCGGTCATGGTGAGCAATACCCCAGCAATTGGATATGGTCAAACTAGGCGCAACACCCTAGGGGAATTAATATCTTCTTAGCATCACTCGATCTCGATTTTCTTGGCCTCTTGCTTGATCTGCTCAAGATTAACATCGCCAAGCCATTGCCATCGGTCTCGCGTGTAGTCACCCGCGCCCATCTCATATTGCTGGAAGAAGCGGATATAGTCAGTTGACCCCAGTTCGCGACAAAGGATTTCGTGGGCCTTTCGATTCAGATCGTTGAGTGTCGCGGTCATGGGAGATAGGTCTTGCTCCAGTCAGGCAACGCGGCCAGCCATGCAAGTGCTTCTTCCTTGGTGCTCATGCTGTCGAGTATAGCACTGCGGGATACGTTGGCAATCTTGATGCGCTTGATGGGTAAGCGTGGACTGAACCTTTTCCCGCCAGGAATGCTTTTCTCAAATCACTTGCGCCACACTCTCGTGCTCTTATCATCGCCGCAGCGTTGGACAAACCCAACGCCGGGGTTTTGAAAAGCCTCTATCAACAAGCGGAATGGCGTTCCCCGAAAGGCAACGCCGCCAACTCGACTAAAGGGTCGGGGGTGGCGGTGGTGCATGTTCAGGCCGCAGCTCTGCTGTGGCTAAAGACCACAGCAGCCGTCTTGTTGCGGCTTTTCAACACCCCCTGCCACCAAGTCAGGGGAGCATTCTCAGGGCAGGTGGATTTTGCCACACACCCTGCTGATGATAGAACGCAAGAAATCACCCAACCCGCAGTTGCGCATAGGATTGCGCGACCTGTTTGAAATTCGTGACACGGGCAAATACGGTCTGGGTGTATTCACTCTCCAACATTTCAGAAAAGGCGAAGCCATTCATGCTCTGAATGGAACGCGCATCACACTTGGCCAGTCTGTCCGTCAGATACTTTCAGGGAAGGAAGCTCCGAATGATCCGCTCCAGATCGGAAGAAGAACCTATCTTGACTTGGACAACCTGTCCCGCTGCTTCAATCACTGCTGCCATCCCAATGCCGGTGTAAGAAGTAGAAGCAATCTTTTTGCCCTGCGTGACATCGCAGAAAACGAGGAAATCACCTACGACTATTCCACCACTGTTGCGCCGACCGATTGGAGTATGAAGTGTCGTTGCAGCTCCTCAAGTTGCCGGAAGGTCATCGGCGATATTCGCTCAATGCCGAAAGCGAAATTGCTGGCTTATAAACGTGCTGGAGCTTTTCAGCGATACATGCGGCCACTGCTGGAGCTAATTGAACGTGGAAAATATGAGATGCCAAGATACGAGCTTCTGGCTCTCGAACGTCTCGGCAACCTGAAGCAAGGCGAACTTTAGCTCCACT
>JAYVQB010000014.1:0-3152 GCA_043757085.1 Verrucomicrobiota bacterium | reverse complement strand
CACGACTCCCGCAACGGAACCATTTTGCGATCGAGCTGATGCACGGCATGAATGTGTCGCACGGTGCCGCTGCGCGAACGCATCAGGAGCGAATGCGTCTCTGCGCGATGGCCAATAAGCTTTACGCCGGGCAGTAGGGGACTGTCGCTGATGCCTGTGGCGCAGAAGAGTGCGCTTTCACCAATGACCAAATCGTCCGATAGAAAAACACGATCCAGTTCGGAGGCGGCGACCATTTCCGCAACTTCTGCGCGATGCTTTTCATCGTGGAACCACATGCGCAATTGCATATCACCTCCAAGACATTTCAACGCCGCAGCGGCAAGCACGCCTTCGGGCGATCCACCGATGCCAACATATAAGTCCACGCCGGAATCATGCCACGAGGGCGCGACGGCGGCGGTAATGTCGCCGTCCGTGATCATGCGCAAGGCGGCTCCGGCACTGCGCACTTGCTTGATGAAATCCGCGTGCCGCGGGCGATCCATCGTGACCACGACCACGTCGCGTTCATGTTTGTCGAGCGCCTTAGCAACAATCTTGATCACTTCGCTGATCGGCATGTCCAGCAAGCAAGGGTTGCCCATTTCATCGAGAGCTTTTTTGACGAGAGGGCCGAAAGCGATCTTGTGGGAGTAGAAGCTGGGAATGTTTACCATCGTGCTCGGCGCGCCATCAGGAACCTGCGCGGCAGCGATGACCGAGATGGCGTTGGGCATTCCCTTGGCGATGTTGGAAGTCCCGTCGATCGGATCAAGCGCGATGCTGAAGCGGGGCGAGCCTGATTTCCAAGTGCCGAGATGTTCGCCAATAAAAATGCCAGGTGCATTGTCCTTGATGCCTTCGCCGATGACGACTTCGCCACGGATGTCGAGAATATCGAAGACTCCGCGAATGGCGGCGCACGCTGCGGCGTCGGCCAGTTCCTTTTCGCCACGTCCCAGCCAAGTGATCGCCTTCAGCGCCGCATTCTCGGTGGCGCGGACGAATTCAAATTCCAGCACCCGCTCCAGATCAAGGGCGCGGCGCATGGAGGGGAGCTGGGAAGGGGCGTTCATAACTGATGGATGATGTAGTTAAATGCGGTAATGCGCAACATTTGTCTTATGGGCTGTCGCGGTGGGCTGGCGCGGTGGGCTGGCGGGATAAGGGCGTCGGCGGCAAGCGAGGCCGTGCGCCGGATGGAACGACGGCTGTCCGAAGATAAAAGCATGAAAAAAGTGGCGGGCAAGGCAGAACAAATATTGTAATTGGAGACGAAACACCAATATTTTTGACGCTTTAATTTTTGTCCTTGGAGGGGCGGCGACCCTTTCAAAAAGCAAGGCAATGTCATCAGTGATGACAACTCCCCGACATGCAGTAGCAAAAATTCCGGATACTTCTGTATGCCCGATGACAAGTTCGACACTTAAAATTCTCTGCGTCTCATTTCCGGAAAATGAAATAGACTGCGCCGCACATGCAGAGCGCTGCCCAGAGATAGTCGAGCTTGAGCGGCTGCTTCATGTAGAGAGCGCAAATGGCACGAAGACGGTCATGGTGATGACCTCCTGGCCAATGGCTTTCCATACATCAAGAGACAAGCATTATGCTGTTGGAATGCGCACAAGTGTCAACCGCCCGATTGACTCATCATCGCTCAATGATGACTCACGACTGGTCTGGGGGAGACACAGATTCTGGCCGGACTGACCGCAAGTGGTGGAGTGGCCGTTCTCAATGCGGGAACGGCAAAGAACTGATTTACTGGGCGACCAATATTATTGCAGGCAGGATTTACGGCAATGCCATGACTGACGCAGTGTCCGGCATTATTGATCTGGCCATTGCCATAGTAGGTTCTGTTGTTGTTGGATTGCCACTGATTATTTCTGTAAAGGGTAGGCCGGTTGTTGTTTGACTTCCAATTCATGCAATGCTCAAAACTGGGCTGATAAGGATAATAGCCACCCGCCGACCAGCCAATGGTCGGGACGGTTCCCACCCACTCAGATAAGGGAGGCGTGTAAGAGGGGGTATTATAGACGGGCTGCATGTCGTTTATTCTCATGGCCATTTCCTGAGCAAAAGCCTGGGCTTTGATGGCCTCCTTGCGCAGTTCAAACTGTTGCTCCTTCAACTTCTTCTGTTTCGTAAGAAGATCAGCCGCATACTCGGCAGCCTTGGTCTGGTCATAGCCAAGTTGTTGCCTGACGGTGTCAGACATGTCGCGATAGAGGACTTTCGCGGAACCCAGCGAGTGTGCGAAAAGAACTCCGTCAGGATCGATTTTGAAAATCCGGCAATTTTGATAGACTTTACCAGAGGTAGTTGCCAGAAGGTCGATCATGGCACCTTCTGTCGTCGCCCTTGCTGTTAGAGGTGTCAGAGCTATCAGTCCTGCAATAAGTAATCTATGTTTCATGCGCTTGTAATGGGTTCAGCCAAATATCTTGGCGGAACACCACGCGCGTCGAGATTGTTGTTTGTCTTAAAATGCGGCGATTATAATTCTTCTAAAAAAAGTCGCAAAAGAACCGACTGTTTCTTCAAGGTCTGCCAATGCAAAATAATGAGTATTTCAAACCATCAAGGTTTGTGATGCAGGAGGATCAGCGTCATGCTGCCGCGCGATTTACCGCACTTAGCACAGCTTTGATGGAAGCCAGTTCGATGTTGGTGTCCACTCCAGCGCCCCAGAGTGTTTTGCCGCTGTCGAGTTTAATCTGAATGAACGCGAGCGCGCTGGCTTCAGTTCCGGCGCTGAGTGATTGCTCGCGGAAGCTGGCTACCTCAAAGGCCGGTGCGCCGATCTTCTTCAAGCCATCAACGAATGCGGCGATGGGGCCATTCCCTTTTCCGGTGATGTGCAGTTCCTCGCCTTTGCAATCGAGGCTGGAGCGGCAGGAGAAATTTCCATCCACACCATCGGCATGAAAATGGATCAGCGCATACGGCTGGCTGCGCTCAATGTATTCCTTCCAGAACATCGCTTTCAATTCCGCAGCAGTCACTTCGCGACCCAGTTTGTCCACCGCGTTGTTCGCGAGCGGGCCGAACTCACGCTGCATGTCTTTGGGCAGCTCGATGCCGAATTCACTTTCAAGCAAGTAAGCGACGCCGCCCTTGCCGCTCTGAGAATTCACGCGGATGACTTCGCGATATTCACG
>JAYVQB010000013.1:0-3155 GCA_043757085.1 Verrucomicrobiota bacterium | reverse complement strand
ATAGATGTCATCAGTTATGACGAAATGCTGGAAATGGCCAGCAGCGGCAGCAAAGTGATGCAAAGCCGCAGTGTCGAATTTGCCAAAAAATTCGGTGTCCGCTTTGAAGTCCGCAACAGCATGAACCACAACCCAGGCACCCTCGTGAAAGAAGAAGAACCCGGCATGGAATCCGTCGTCGTCCGAGGCGTCAGCATCGAGCGCAACCAAGCGAAGGTCACCATTGATGATGTCCCCGACCGCCCCGGTGTGGCGGCAAAAATCTTCGGCGCCATCAGTCGCGCGAATATCATCATCGACATGATTGTGCAGAACGTCAGCTGGGACGGGGAGACCGACATCAGTTTTACCTGCAACGCGCTGGAACTGCCCAAGGCCGAAGTCGAACTAAAAAAAATCGTCGCCGAACTTGGCGGCGATGTCCAACTCCGCACCCAAAGCGGCGTCGCCAAGCTCAGCATCGTCGGCATCGGCATGAGAAGCCACAGCGGCGTCGCCGCCAAAATGTTCGGTGCCCTTTCCGAAGCTGGCATCAACATCCAGATGATCTCTACCAGCGAAATCAAAACCGCCGTCACCGTCAACGAAAGCGAGATCGAAAATGCCGCCCGCGTCGTGCATACCGCCTTCGGGCTGGATGCGTAACCTCATCTAAACAAGATGGAGCGCGAGTGTGTCGCCAGACCACTCGCCTAAATTCCCATCTTAAATGTGGCCACACCCAAGCACACAAGCGGCGAGTAGGGTTCGCCATACTCGCGCTCCTACTCATTGATGCGCTTCGCAGCAGCTTATTTAACCTTGAGCAACTCGACCTCGAAGATCAGCGTCTCATTTGGCCCGATGTCGCCGCCTGCGCCCCGAGTGCCGTAAGCGAGATTGGACGGAATGAAGAAGCGGAACTTTGCGCCCTCTTTCATGAGTTGCACGCCTTCGGTCCAGCCCGCGATGACGCGGTTCAAGGGGAACTCAATCGGCTCATTGCGCTTGTAAGAGCTGTCGAACTCGGTGCCGTTGAGCAGCGTGCCGCGATAATGCACCAGCACGGTGTCGGTGGCCTTGGGGCTTTTGCCGGCGCCTTCGGTAAGCACGAGATATTGCAGGCCGCTGGCCGTGGATTTTACGCCTTCTTTGGTGGCATTTTCTTTGAGGAATTTTTCGCCTTGTTCGATTGCTGATTCAGCCATGAGTTTGGTATTGGTATTGTTGATGATGAAGAACGCCGCAGCGAGGGCGATGGTTTTTGCGCAGACTGGACGGAGGAATTTCATAGGCCGTGAGGTTGGATGCGTTTTTACATTCGGCAAGCGGGAGTTTGGGCCTGTTGCACTATGAACTATGGCGGAGCCATCGCAGCTTGTAACGAGGGGTTGAGCGCAAGCGACACCCCTCGAAGATGTTTTCAGCATTACCGCACCGCGGAGCGATGCCAGCAGCTCCTGCTGGTTAGCCACAACTGGCTGGCATCTCATCCGCGATGCAGGGGAATCGGCGCCTTCACGAGGGGTATCGCGTTGCTCAACCCCTCGCTACAGGCTTTTATCGCTCCGCGATATGCTTCTGGTATCAATTAGCGTGTGAACAGGTCGCAATCCAGTCTGGCGAAACACCGCTTGCGACACCGCTTCATCAGTCCTCATTGTAACCTCGTTGATCAATCTATCAAAATGAAACAACCAAGATGGCATTCTTTGGCAGTGGCCTGCTTCCTCTCTGCCGCATGGACTTTGCTCGGCGCAGAAACTCCGATAGAGTTGAAAGTAGCGAAGCCCAATGTGTGCGAAGATAAAATCGCAGGGGTTGCTGCCGTGGAACCGAAATTGAATTGCGAGTTCTTCAAGACGACGAAGACCTCGCGTCCGTGGCATCTCGTCGAGCACGAAGGAACTCTGGAAAACACGTTTGGCGAGGGCATCTCCGCCGAGGATCTTTTGCTGATCGAGAAAACTGCAAGCTGCACATCATCTCATCAGGGCGAGCATTTGATGGAGTTCTGCGATGCCGTGGCGACGAAGGATGGAGTCAAGCTGATGATCTCCGGCGGAATGCCAGCCTATGCCAGCGACTTGACTGTCACGATTGATGCCAAGCTAAATTTCACATGTGAGTTCTCTGCGGTTTACCCGGACTACTCTGGCCCGTTGCAATGGAAGATCACCAAGAAATCGCTCAAGCTCAAATCCGCCAAGCTGGATGCCAGAAGCCGCATCAATGGATGGATTTCAGTGGAATTTGAAGAACGCGACAACTCAGCACAAAAGCCGCGCACGTATAAAATTGAAGGCTATTTCAAGCCGTTTATTCAGAGCCAGCCGAAAGACGAAAATAATCCGAAGGCTTCTGAGTAACTCTGCACGCCCTTCCTGTGAGCCAGCCATCATCTGCAAATTCTCCCCACGCCGCAGCCTGGCGCGTCCTGCGCAGCGGGCCATTTGGTCGCTATATGGCGGGTGAGACGATCTCCATGCTGGGCACTTGGATGCAGCAGATGGCGCAGGGCTGGGTGGTTGCGGGACTGACCACTAGCGCATTCACTTTGGGGCTAATCAATTTTTGCGCGGGCATTCCCATGCTGGCTTTGACCATGCACGGCGGCTCGGTGGCGGATCGCTATGATAAGCGTCGCATTCTCATCATCACTCAAGTCGTTCAAATCATACTCGCGCTGGCGATGGGTTGGTTGATCGCGAGCGGACAAATCGCCGTCTGGCATGTGGTGATTGCCGGCATGTTGCTCGGTATCAGCACCGCGTTTGAAATGCCCGCAGCCTCCGCGCTCACGCCGGAGTTGGTTGAGCGCAGCCAGCTCAGTGCAGCCATTGCCGTGGATCGTTCTCTCTTTCACGCTACGCGTCTCCTCGGCCCGGCCATCGGTGGCTGGCTCATTGCATGGCTCGGCACTGCTTCCGCATTTTATGCGAATGCCACGAGCTTTCTGGCACTCATCGCAGCACTTCTCACGCTGCATCCGCGACCGCGCGGCACTGAAGAGGAAGAGGCCATGCGGCAGACGGGAATGAAAGAAGGCTTTATTTATGTGCGACGCGACAAGCCGACGCTGGCGATGATCTTGCTGCTGACCACGCTCACCACCTGTATCTCGCCGTTTTTTATGATCACGATGCCGCTCTACTCGCGGCACGTCCTGCATGTGG
>JAYVQB010000012.1:0-12386 GCA_043757085.1 Verrucomicrobiota bacterium | reverse complement strand
AGAGCCGAGTGGAACGAGACAGATTGACAGAGGCAACCCGAAGGGTGAGGCGGGAGCCGAATCAATGTCGCCAGACCACTCGCCTGAAATGGGGTCTCGCATGCGGCCGCATTCTAGGCACATAATGGGCGAGTAGGCTTCGCCATACACGCGCTCCTTCTTGATGTGTCACCAGAGGAAGATGGGACTCCAGTCCCGTCAGAGGTCGGCGGGTCTGGAGACCCGCCGAACGCCGTCGAAGCTGGAGCTTCAACTTCCAGTGCCAATTATCGATGCGGGAAGCATCAACTTCCAGCCGTCACTCTCAATTACATCTTATAAAACTCGGGGCGATAGCTCGCGCGCTTGATGAACTTATTCGGCGCGTTGGTGTTGGTGACTTTCATTTTCTCCTTGTCCCACACGATGGTCTCCTTGGCGCGAAGCGCGAGGTTGCCGAGGGAAACGAACTCCGTGAGCGGCCCTGCGTAGTCGAAATTGGAACTCGTGGTGCCGCCGTTCTTGATGACGTGCGTCCATTCTTTCTGCGGCTCGCCGGGTTTGGGGCTGCGGGTTTCGGTCTTTTTGATCGTCCCTTCTTTCATGGATTTTTTGACCTCGTTGAAGTATTCGAGCGGGTAGATCACCGGGCTGGCGCAATAGGCATCGCCTTCAAAGATGACGCCCTCGGTTCCGATGAACATCATGCCGCTGCTGGCCTTGTCGAAAGTCTCCTGCGGGACGCGCTCGTCGCGCTCCGGCTTGTTGGGTTTGCCGTCCTTGATGCCGTCATTCCAGCTTACCACCAGTGCGGGATGCTGGTCGGTCGCGGCGAAATGATATTTCAAGCTGGACCAAACCGGTGCGCAAGTGTCGCTGATCTCGGAGGATTCCGCCTCGATTTTCACCGGGATCGCCTGATGCAGAATGCTGAAGGAGGAGTCCATGATATGGCAGCCCATATCGCCCAGTGCGCCGGAGCCGAACTGCCACCAGCCACGCCAGTTAAAGGGTTGCACGCTCTTGCCTTTCTTCGCTTTCTTCACGTCCTCGGGCGTGAGATCGAATTCAAAGTAGGGTTCGCTCGGCTCCACGCCCAGCCAGATGTTCCAGTCGAGATTGGCCGGAGCCGGAACTTCAACTTTCGTGAGCGGGCCTTGCGGCCAGATGGGGCGATTGGTCCAGAGGCGGATTTCCTTCAAGGTGCCGATGGCTCCCTGATCCACCCATTCTTTCGCGAGACGCTGGCCTTCCATCGTGCGGCCCTGATTGCCCATCTGCGTGACCACGCCGGCAGCCTTCGCGGCCTTGTGCAGCTCGCGCACTTCCCAGATGGTGTTGCACATCGGCTTCTGCACCATGACGTGTTTTTTGTGCGCCACGGCCAGCATCGCGGCTGGGAAATGCGTGTGGTCGGGCGTGGAGACGGTCACGGCGTCGATCTTGTCGCCCATCGCCTCGAACATCTTGCGGTAGTCCGTGAAGACCTGCGCGCCGGTGTATTTCTGCTTGGCTTTGTCGAGCTGATTCTGATCCACATCGACAATGGCCACGATGTCATTGCCTTCGGACGCCGCATTTGAGTCAGACTCGCCCTTGCCGCCGACGCCGATGCAGGCGATGCGCAGCTTGCTATTGGCGGATTCGCCACTCTGGGAGCGCAGGATGTTCGGGGCAAAGAAAGCACCACCCGCGACTCCGGCGGAAGTGGAGATGAAACGACGACGGTTCAACGATTTGCTGCTGGGCATGATGTTTCGGATTTGGATGGTTTGAATTTCTGAGACAGAAAAAAAGTCTAGGTGAATCAAACGCGGCTGGCGAGAGTTTATTGCGGGGGCGATGGAAAATTATGTGGTGAGGGCCTTGCGGAAGAAGCGGGCAATCTGGTATCCTCATAACAATTCCATGTCTGAGCCGGATCACAATTCTTCAAATAGTCTTAGCCCAACAGTTTTGATCACCGCCAGTATTTTGGTTTTGATAGCCGTCTGGTTAATAGCCCCTTCCTTCGGACGACTAAGTGAACGTGGTTTTTTAACTACCCAAATGCTCAATGCACGTCAAATAGTCGATCTTCTTCGGATGTATGCGGAGGATCATGAAGGGCGATATCCTGACAACCTTACGGAGTTAATCGGGATGGAACCGCGAGCTGAACAAATGTTGAAAATAGAATTGGAAGACGGCCATACAGCTCGTCAATGGTTTTATCATCACGGACTGTCAGACAAGGATTCGGGTGCTACGTGGATCTTAGTTTCCCCTCCTCTCTACAATAATAAAATCGGTCGTTTTGAACGTTGGAGGAGACAACAGCGCGGAGGCCTGCAACCCCCTCCCGATAAGCCTTGGCGCGTGTTCGTATGCAAAGACGGCTCTGTGGAGTTTATGCCGGAATCTAAATTTCAACATATCATCAAACTAAGAAACATCGTTCTTCCAGGTGCGGCTTCAATTGATGAGAAAGAGAAGTAGTAGCCAACGTGAGGTGGGCTACAAATTTTTGTGCTTGCGACATCGTCTTCACCCAAACTTCAAAGTCAGAGCCTCCTCACGTCGGCTGCTACTTGTTGTGTGCTGGCTTGCCACGGGCGCAGACGCGGGCATCTTCGCGCATGACTGATGAAGCCCCTCTCGATCCCATTGCCGAACTCCGCGCCGTGATGCACCGGCTGCGCGCACCGGGCGGCTGCCCTTGGGACGCGGAGCAGACGCATGAGTCGCTCATCCCGCATTTGATCGAGGAAGCCTATGAGGTCGCGGAAGCGGCGCGCTCCGGCGACATGAAACATTTGTGCGAAGAACTCGGCGATCTGCTGCTCCAGCCGGTATTCCATGCCGAGATCGCCTCGGAGACCGGAACCTTCACGCTCGACGACATCGCGCGCGGCATCACGGAGAAACTCATCCGCCGCCATCCGCATGTGTTTGGCGATGCCAGCGCGGACACGAGCGACGCGGTGCTGACGCAATGGGAAGCGATCAAGCGCACCGAGAAAGGCGGCGGCAAGCAGGCGCATCTGGACGGCATCTCGAAGGGGTTGCCCGCGCTGATCCGCGCGCAGAAGTTGCAGAAGAAAGCCGCGAAGGTCGGCTTTGACTGGCCCGATGCCGCGCCGGTGCTGGAAAAAATTCGCGAGGAAGCCGACGAGATTGTGGAAGCCGTCGCGCAGAAAGATCAAGCCGCGATCGAGGATGAAGTCGGCGATCTTTTGTTCACGGTCGTCAATTTAGCGCGCAAGCTCGGCGTCGAGGCCGAGGTCGCGCTGGCGCATGCGAATGAAAAATTCACGTCACGGTTCAACCAGCTTGAAGAGCGTGTGGGAGCTTTGGGGAAGAAGCTCGGCGAGATGACGCTCGCGGAGATGGATGCGGTTTGGGATGAGGTGAAGAAGGCATTGTAGGCCATTGGAGTTAAACGGCCCGACTTCGCAGCTCCAGTAAAATTGGCCGTCAGACACAGACGGTCAAATTATCGCACACGGCACCATCGCGGCGTCCTTCATGCCGTGGAGCAGCTTCTTGTCCGCAGGAACGATGGTCGCGAGTGCGCCGCCGAGTTCTGCTCTTTCGCCGTCCGACGCAGACGGCCCACAGAAATAATACGGACACAAGCGCACGCGGCCTTGCATCATGACTTCCGTTTGCGTCGCTTCATTCCATGCGGGATGCGTGATCACTTTCGCGCGGGCGAAGCGCTGCATGAGATGGGGATTGCGCGGGAAACTTTCCAGTGCGTGATCAATCACCGCGCTCCATTCTTCAAGTGAGAGGTCGTGCCCGATACTGACGCCGCGTGATCCCCAGGCTTGATCGGACCAGCCGCTGACTTTGATGACCAGCTCGCGCTCTTTGTTGCCGAATTTTTTCATCTCGCTCCAAGTATGAATGCCAAGCTGCGGCCACTCAGCATGGAGCGGCAGCTTCACGGGATCAAGCACCCACCCGTA
This sequence comes from Verrucomicrobiota bacterium, assembly GCA_043757085.1. Taxonomy (GTDB): domain Bacteria; phylum Verrucomicrobiota; class Verrucomicrobiia; order Verrucomicrobiales; family Verrucomicrobiaceae; genus VFKE01. The sequence goes on along the minus strand of JAYVQB010000012.1, from coordinate 8,454 downwards.
GGGAATGCAATCGCGCAACAGTGCGAGATGCTCTGCACTGAGAGCTGATTCCCAATATCCGCGCAGTGGAGGCGACCAGAACAACGCGAGCCAGAGTTTCTCCTCAAGATATGGCTTTATTGGCGGAGTGAAATTCAGTTCGCCGCTTTCTGCCATTGCGAGCAATGCCGCGCCGTGCTCGACATTGTCCACATCCCATAACTCAAAAAAGCGGTAGAGGTCGCGACCTGCGAGTTCATGCGGCTGGATGATCCAGGGATTGATGACTTCGCAGTCATTGAGTTTGCTTGCGAGCCACTCCATCTCTGGTTGGTAATCGCCGGACTCACGCGAGATGAGGATGTCATGATGCGGATAGGATTTGGAGAACCCATCGAGCATTCCGTTGGAGGTGGGGTGCGGGCTAAAGGCCCGCGCTCCGGTGTTGCCGAGGATGTTCTCGCCCAATAAGGAGTAGGTTTCGCCGAGCCATGCGGTTAAGCCGATGCCGCCGGGAAGGGAATCCAGTTCTGCGATGCTGATGCCCGTTTCCGTGATGATGAGATCGGGTCGGATCACACGCGGCAGGGCATCGCGCCAACGCAGATTGCGCCCGAGCTCGATCATGCGCTCGGGCTTGCCTTGATCGAGAAGTTGCGCAACCCACGCGTGCTCGCCCTCGACGCTGCGGTGGTAGAGAGCGTTGCAGGCTTTTTGAAAAGCGAGCAGCGCCGGGCCGAGCGCGTGCAGTTTATCGGCCAGCTCGCGATTCACCGGAAACGCCTGAGGAGATGCGAGCCATTCCTTGTCGCGGAACATGCCGCCTTCTGGCATGGCGGCGCGGATGCGGGAAATTCGTTCGGCAGGCGTCATTCGGCGCGCAATCAAAGGGTGCCACCCGTTCTGTCAACCATGCGTTCCCGCTTGACTCGCGCGCTCTTCCGCGCTTTTCCACCCCATGTCCATTCTATTGCGACGCGCAGCCATCCTTCTCCTCGCACTCACGGGCGCGATGCTTACTTCCTGCCTAGAACTCTACGACGAGGAAATGATCATCTACGCGGATCTTTCCGGCTCCGCGAAAGTGACGGTGAAACTGCCGGATACTTTGGTGACCAAATTCGATACCGTGCGTGATGAATTTACGGAGGGGAAAATCCGCGCGCGTTTTTCCAGCCTGAACGGCGTGAAGCTCACCAGCTACAGCATCACGGAGGGACGCTTCCCGGTCGCGACTTTTGAAATTTCATTTTCCTCGCTACAGAAGCTTTCCGCCGCAGTGGAGGCGAACGATCCGGCCCAGCTCCTCGTGGGAGTGTTCACCATAAAAAAAGACAATGGCAATATCGTGGTCGAGCGCAAGCTGGGTGAAGGCAAGCCGGGCATGAGTCTGCCTCTGGACAAGTATGCGGTCTATAAAATGCATTTCAATACGCCGGTTGAAGTGGTCGGCACCAATTCGGAATTCTTCGACAAATCGCACAGCGATGTGCGCTACCGCTGGCCGCTGGCGACCATCGAATCGCAACAGCCGTTGATCTCCAACCGTTTCCTCAAACCCATGCCCTGGATGGAATTCGCCATCGGCTTTGTGGTGTTGTGCCTCATCGCAAGAATTGCCATGGGAGTTTTCTCCAAACGAAAAATCAATATGCCAGCACCGGCGGTCACGTCGGCGGAAACTGCAACTGGCGCACCAGCGACACCCCAGGTTCCGCAACGGCCGGGGCCACCGAAGAGACCGGGACTACCGCGCTGATGCACGGATTGTCGTGATTCCTTTCTTGCCATAAGCGTCGGCATTCTCTAGCCTGCTTTTCATGGCAGCGGAAAATTCACTTTATCAATCATCGGCCAATCGCGGCTGGACTGTAACCTTCGCCGGGCTGGGCATCAATCTCGCGCTCGGAGTGCTCTACACTTGGAGCATGATCAAGGACGCAATTACTGCGGAGTTCGGCTGGAAAGGATCCCAGCTCAACGATCCCTATGCGATATGCTGCCTCGTCTTTGCGGGCGCGATGGTTTTCGCGGGGCGTTGTCAGGACAAATGGGGGCCGCGACTTACTGCGACCATCGGGGGACTGCTGATTGGCAGCGGTTTGATTTTGCTTTCGACGACCAACTCCTATGCCACATGGCTTGTCGGCTTTGGAGTGCTCGGCGGGTTGGGCATGGGCTTTGGTTATTCATCTGCCACGCCGCCCGCGCTGAAATGGTTTCCTGCGGCGAAGACCGGACTCATTGCCGGACTCGTGGTCGCGGGGTTCGGACTCGCGCCGGTTTATCTGGCCCCGCTTTCTAAATATCTCGTGGAGAATTATCATCTGCAAAAGACGATGCTGATTCTCGGTATCGCATTCCTGGTGGTAATCTGCGGACTTGCCCAACTGCTCATCAATCCGCCTGCGGGCTTTGTCGCTGGAGCCACGGCAGGAGCGGCTCCAAAGCCTACGGCAGCGGGTCTGTCACCCGGCGAAGTGTTGAAGACACCGACGTTCTGGCTCCTGTGGGTGATTTATTTCATCGGCGCGGGCGCGGGCCTGATGGTCATCAGCAGTATCAGCTTCATGGCGAAAAAAACGATGGGCACTTCCGCCTTTATTGCCGTGGCGGTCATGGCCGTTGGGAATGCTTTGGGCAGAGTCATGGCGGGCTTGCTTTCTGACAAAATCGGGCGTCGTTGGACACTGATGCTGGTGCTGCTCTTTCAGGCCGCGCTGATGTTCATTGCGATTCCAGTTACCGCCTCGACGGATGGAGCAAAATTTGTTATCGTGCTGGTCGCCACTTTTATCGGCTTCAACTATGGGGCCAATCTCTCGCTGTTCCCGTCGTTCGCGAAAGACCTCTGGGGCCTGAAGAATTTCGGCATGAACTACGGGGTGCTCTTCACCGCCTGGGGCGCGGGCAGCACGCTCAGTTCCGTGGCGCAGCGGCTCAAGGAAGCCAGTGGCAATTACAATTCTTCATTCATCACCGCCGGCGTGCTTCTTATCATTGGTGCGGCCTTGTGCCTTGGGCTGAAGAACAAAGCTGCGGACTCCTGATCAAGTTTCTTGCGTGCGGGCTTGTTGTTTTCTCAAGTCATTGGCCCATGCCAGGAACAGGGATACGGCAAGCACGACCACAAACCACAGCATGGTTTCCGACAATGACTGGGTGCGCCCGAGCCAGAGGTTCAATGACTGGCCTTGTATGGGGAGGGCGTAGATGAGTTGCAGGTGAACAACGTAGAGCAGCAGGGACTCGCGGCTTGCCAGCATGATCCAGCCCGGCGCGAAATACGGCGCGACAATTTGTGCCGCAACTGCAATCACAAGCAACCAGCCGAGCCGCTCGATGAAGAAGGAAGGATTCTCTGTGGCCCAAGGCGCAGATGTGAAAAGCGGACTCGCTAGGATGATGATGATTCCGGTCGCCGCCACCACGAATTTTCTTTGTTTCGTATCGCACGGCCAGCAGCTTGCCAGACATCCGCATGCGGCAAAGCCAAACCACGGGAAGAGAGGAAAAAGTGATCCCGTATTGCGATTCAGAAACGCATCCAGAGGAAGGAACCCGGTCTGCCAATGCTTCGCCATCGGCGCCATAAGCACGGCGCACAAAGCCAGCAGCAGAATGATGGGCGTGCTGAGACGCTTGGCAAAGTGACCGATAAAACCCAAGGCAAATAGACTCAGCGCCATGCACTGAAGAATGTCTGCCTGAAAGAAGATGCGCCAGCTTTCCGCTCCGAAATTGCCCTTGATCCACCATATCCACGGCATGTGCAGCGCATAGCCGATTAGAGCAATGATGCCCAGACGACGCAGACGTGGAGCATTGAGCACGGGCTTTCCGGAGGTCAGAGCCTTTTGGATGGCAAGACCCTGGGCGTAGCCAGCGATCCAAAGAAACATCGGAGCGATGAGACCATCAAAATATAGAAGCTCATGCAACCAGTGTGAGCCATCAAAGCGCGCGTCGAGGATTGAGTTGATGACGTGGGTCTCAATCATGCCGATGACGGCCAGACCACGCAGCAAATCGATCCAGGCAAGGCGCAGTGCCGACGGTGAGGACATTCAATGAGAATTTTATGGCGTTGGAGATCAGCAGTAATGCCGAAAAAACGACCAAGGGCACGCCTCGGCTTAGAGCAAGTATCACTGCGGCACGTGAATCTTGTCGCGCGCTTGTGCGGGAATCTGTGCGTCGGGATTGTCGGCTTTTCTCAGATCACGGATGCTGGTGACGCCACCGCGCGTATGCTTGACGGCTTTCATCTTGGCAAAATCGGTGGGGCCTCCTGCGGCAGTGATAACATCGTGAATTGTCATGCCGGGCGTGAGAGGCACGGCACGGGGCGTTTTCACCTCCCCGCTGACGTAGATGACCTGGGTATTGCTCTCCCCTCTAATGGGCGTTACCTGAATAGTGGGATGAGTGAAGATTTCCGCGCTCTTATAGGCGGACTCGATATTTTTCTGCAACTGCGAGGGCCTGATTCCGGCGGCACGAACCTCGCCAATGTAAGGCAGATTAATGGTGCCCGAATCTCCGATGTCGTAAGTATTGGAGACAACAGTCATCTCTTCCGCCGGAACTCCGGAAAGCTTCACGATAATGCTGTCACCGGACTGGAGCAGTTGCTCCGTGTTCTGCGCCACTGCGTGTCGGCTCACCAGTGACATCCAAAGTAGCATGAGCGACAAGGAGCGGAACAATGATTTCATGGCTGAAGATTTTATGTGAAACGCTGTTAATCAGAAAACATCACTGCCGGAATCAGAAACGGAAGCCACTGCTTCCTCTGGTGAGGCAGGAACAGAGGAGGATTTTTTGGCGCGCGCCTTTTTTCCTGTCGGCTTCTCACTGCCCTGCGGACTGTAGTAGCTGTAGTAGCTTGTGTAGTAACCGTAGGCGGCGTCGCTGCCGATATCGACTTGATTGAGAACAACGCCGAGCACGCATCCGCCAACATTTTCTACCCCTTGCTTCACGCGCAGAAGCATCTGGCGCGGGAGTTTGCGATGCTGCACGACGATGATGCTGGCATCCACCTCGGCGGCGAGAACGCTGGCGTCGCTGACTCCGAGGATGGGCGGGGAGTCGATCAAGACAATGTCGAAACGGCTTTTCACGTCCGCGAGGAGGTCGGTGAAGCGCTTGGAGTTCAGCAGTCCCGCGCTGTCCGAGGGTGTGATGCCGCTGGGCATGAAGTAGAGATTCTCCACGGGGGTGCGGACAACGACATCTTCCAAGGCTATGGCAGTTGTGAGATAGGTGCTCAGCCCTTGATTGTTAGGGATGTCAAAAAAGGTGTGCATGCGCGGGCGGCGCAAGTCGGCATCAATGATCAGCGTGTTGTAACCTGCCTGAGCGCAGACAAACGCGAGGTTCACCATGGTGGTGCTTTTGCCCTCGCCCGCACCGCCACTGACGACGCTGAAACAGTTGGCTTCTTTGTTCTTGCGATTGAATTCCAGATTGGTGCGCAGAATGCGATAAGCTTCTGCATCAGGACTGGCGCCGCTGGTGCGATGAAGAACGGGAACATTCTTCGGAATGACGGCCAGCACCGGGACGCCGAGCTGGCGCTCGACTTCATCAATGCTTTTCACACTGGTATCGAGGTATTCCAAGAAGAACGCGAGACCGAATCCGATGAACAGACCGACCACGCCACCGAGCGCGAGATTGAGGGTGACATTGGGTTTGGCGGGGCGGGTTTCGGGTTCCGCCGACTGATAAATGGTGACGGGGGTCTTGGACATCTGACGGTCGATTTCTTTCTGCGCCTTGGTGTCCTTGAGCTTGGCGAGTTCCATCTCGGTGATCTCCCATTCTTTCTTGGCCTTGAGGTATTCCTGATGATTCGCATCATTGTCGATTGATTTGTCGCGCTGCGATTTGTTGAGGCCCTTGGCCTCCGCAAGCTGGTTGCGGGAAATCTCAATCCGCATGGTCAGGTTTTTCCGATAATCCTCAGCCGCTTCCAGCAGGAGCGTCCGCGTGCGGGTCAGTTCAGCGATCATGCCTTTCATCTTGGGATGGCTGAGACCAATGCCTTCGCTGGCTAGGCTTTCTTTCTTGATCAGGAAGTCCTGATAAATGGGGGCGAGTTTTCGGATGGTGTCGTTCTCGACGCGCAGTTCTCCAGCCTGACGGATGAGGTCGTCACCTGCGAGCTTCTGCAATTGTGTGATCTGCGCAGTCATGTCTCCAATATCTTTTTGGAGCTTGTAAACATCATTCTCAGCGATGACCAGCGTGGATGAATCCACCGTGTTGACGTAATCCTGCCCGGCGACGCGCTGGGTGCCAAAGGAGGGCATTTCCACAATGCCAAGGCGGCGTTTGATCTCGATCATTTTGCCCAGAGAAATACTGGTGATTTGCTCTTTGGAAGCAATCTGGGCGGTAAGCTGCACGATGGCATTTTCCGTGCGCAGGCCATCAACTTCCAGGCGTGTTTCCTTGTAACTTTCGGCGATGGCGTTGGCGATGTCTGCGGCTAGTTTTGGATCCTCATCGAAATATTCCACGCTGATGAAGTCTGACTTGATGCTGCTTTGGGAATCGAGATTGGCAAGGATCTTGGCCACGGTGAACTGGCGTGAGGGCAGATTCCAGCGCTTCTGGAGACCAAGCTTCGCGTCCACCCGGTCCAAGGTTTTGCGTTTGGTGATGATCTCGAACTGGGTCTTGAGGAAGTTGTCGGTAAAAATGTTGCTCATCTCCGTGGAGTGACCTTCCACGCGCACGTCTTCTACATTGCGCTCGATGACCATCTCTACCCGCCCGCGATATTTGCGGGGCATGATGTAGGTGAGGATGGCGGCTGCGGCGAAGACCAGCAGGAATGAAAAGAGGATCAGGCCCAACCGATTTCTGACAATCTGCCAGTAATCAAGCGCATGACGCTGGAGCTCCAAGTTTTCAGGATTCATGAATGACGCTCATGTTAATCATCAAGGTTAGTAAATTAATCAGAACAAATCAAAGTTTTTCTTCACAATGTCACTTGCCTTGAATGAACCGGATTCTCCAAATCACGGGGCGTCGCCCCCCGCATGGCAGGCGATTAGAATGAGGCGTTGATCCCCAAGGTGGTGTAGTGGCGGTCATACTCCCTAGTGGCAATGTCCGAGGCGATCGTGGTGTAGGAGTAGTTCGCATCCATGCTGAGATTTTTCCAGAACCTGTAGTTCAAGCCCACGGTGGCGTTGATTTCGTTGTCCGTGGTTGAGGGGTTCACATCGTTGCCTTTGTAATTACTGTGCACATAATGTATGCCTGCATTGCCTGTGAGTTTTTCAGTGATTTTCTGCGAGGCGATAATTCCCGTGTGGAATGCATAGCGCGCGTTGTAATCGCCGATGTCGGAACCATCGTAACCGAGTTGATTATACCATCTCAAACTGCTGGTGCGGGAAAGCCCGTAGTTGAGTGAGGCTTCGAGATAGGGCGAGGTTTGGCTGGTGCGTCCTGATTCGTAGATTTCCGCTCCAGCTCTCACGCTGCTGCTCAGCTTTGGACTCCAGGCCTGATCCACGCCAGCAAGCAAGTAATGAGCCTTGTAGTCCGGGTTGCCCACCCCACCACCATTGTTCTTCGTGTAGTTCGTGTATTCAAATCGGTATTCAGCAGCTAATGTGGTGTTCCGGTTCAGCTTATAACTGATTTGCTGGGATACGATCTGGGACCAACGATCTTCCATGTCTGCCTGCTCTTGATTCTGGTAATGAATCCCAGTGACGGTGTAGCCGGTGGTCGAGGCAAAGCGCTCACTCCAGGCGTAGCTCACAGAGAAGTTGTCATAACCATACATATACTGTCCTGCGCGACGGCCGCTGGTGGCACCGATGCTGTAATCAGGCTCGATTTCGTAGGCGAAATAGAAATTGTTTTTTACCGCCAGTTTGCGGCTGAACGCATGTTCCACATCAAAACTCACTCGTGCATTGTAGTAGGTCTGATCGCCGCTCTGGTTGTCATCCAGATAATGGATCGCGCTGAAATCCGCGCCCAGCACCGTTTTGGTGACATGATTGCTGGATGCATGGCTGAGACCCACGCCGCCCTGAAGGAAGCCGGAGTCCACATTGTCCGCACTGGCCCCTGATGAACCGTAAGTAGTGTGTTCATAGCCGACGCCAGAGGTGATATTCACCGTCAGCGGAATATTTTCCTTATAGTCCGTTCGGTGCCCGATGGAGAGCAAGCCCTGACCATGCGCGGAAACACAAACCAGCAAGAGCGTGGCTCCGATTGTTGAGACAACTGCTTTCATATTGGAGGTTGGCAGAAGTAGTTAGATCAGGGCTAGAATTTCAGTCGCGTTTGATTTTCCGTAGCGATTTTCATGGTGTCGTCGTTGCCACGGAGGGTGATTGTGGATGCGAATGATGGGGAGGCCTGCGATGGCTGACCTTTTTGTTGGAAGTGGTGGGATCGTCTTTTTTCGTAGTGGTAGTCACGCCGCCTGTG
>JAYVQB010000011.1:0-12498 GCA_043757085.1 Verrucomicrobiota bacterium | reverse complement strand
TCTGCACGGCGTTCAAGCGGCGCACGGCAAGACGGGCGCAAACGTCGCTGGCGGTTTCATAGGCATCCTTGTCCGCGATGGAGAGCAGCGGGCAAAGTGACCACAATCCAGAGATGGTGACGGGCAACTGGAACGGCTGCGGAGTGTTCATAAGGCGAGAGGTGGTGGACGTTCACCGATAGATGTCACGGCAAGTCGGCTGGCAAGACGTTCATTCCCTCGGCTTGCGCTGCTTTTCTCTGGCGGTCGTCTCGGGATAGAATGGTGTCCGCGCCCATTTCCAGCGCGGCAGCAATGTGAATAAGATCGAGCGTGCGGGTGCCGATGGTGGCGGTGTGCTTCTGTGTGAGCGCTTGCGCAGACTCTAGGAGACGGGTGTGATCGAGGGCGACAATCTTGAATAGTCCGGCAGTCTGATCGGCATTGAAGTCCTGTAAGCAGCCTTGCGCTTGTGCTGGCGTGATGACCTTGCTAAAAACGGCCCGTTGGAATGTGTTAGCCACTTCAAGCGCGTGCAGTGCCGTGAGGAGCACGGGGGAGGTGATGCCGTAAATGATGGTGCGGGCTTGCTCGGATTCAGGCTCCAAAAGGTAGAGCTTGGCCACAAAGCCAGTGTCGGCGGTGGCGATCATGCGCCGCGATCCTCGTTGATAAGGGCGTCCACTGTGCCAGCGGGCAACATGACATTCCCAAAGATGCGGCGCTGCCGCGCAGCGAAGTCAGGCCATGCGGGAGACATTGCGCGTGATGTCGCGGGTGGTGTGAGCCGTGCCACTTCCCGCCCGCCATCAAAAATGGCTACGGTTTCCCCGTGCTGCACGGCGTTAAGCCATGCGGCGAGGTTTTGTCCGATCTGCTGGACAGTGGCGGTGCTCATGGGGTCACATTACAGGACAAGGGGGAACATGGCAAGATGATCGTGGGAGCACTTACGCGATGAGTGATATTGCCCCAAATATCAATGCAACAGACGTTCCTTCTCCACAGGGCCTGATGTGAGCAGTGGTTGTAACAACTTCCGGATTTCCGGATCCAGTTTTTCCGGCTTCGTCAGGGCCTCCCAAGCATCACTCAGTGCGCTCAGAACCGCAGGGCGGCGATCAGGTGGTATCCTGGAAAAATCAGTGGCGCGTCGGCGGATGAATTTGATCGTTTCTTTCTCATCCTTGGCCAGCATGACTTCGATCATTTCCAGTCCAAATGTTCGCGGTTTCCTCTCGCCCAGGATTTGGATGACATCCTTTTTCAGATGCTGCCCCGGCTTGGAGTCATTTTTGTTTATCAAACGCACTAGGTGTCCTAAAATTGTGCCAGACCAGACTTTTGTCCTAGCAGGCAGAACCGGCTGAAAACTCTCCGCCTCACCCAGGAAAACACTGTCGCCGGAAAAGAAACAATCTACAATCTGCTGACCGCTTAATTTACCAGGCTTGATGCTTCCCTGTCGGTTCGCGAAGTATTTTCTGACGCTTCTGAATATCCAGTCACTCGACTCGGGATCATTCAGAATACCAGCATCAATCGTAGCCTTCAACGCCATGGAGAACATGCTTGATTTTCCGATCAGCGACTTGATCAATTCAGCGGTGGGCTTTTTCCAAGGTGAAGTATCCGGATCATTCTGAGCGGGGCACTTTTGCAACAATTGCAGCGCCACCTTGAATCCACTGGCCGCCTTGTCCGGATGATTCTGAGCGGCCTTGGTTATCAGTGCCGCGGCTGTGATGGCAGCCGGAAATTCCCCACTTTCATCCAATACGACCTTCTCGGGAGACAGTGCTTCCGCCAGCAAATCATCCAGCTTGTGCGCTTTCAACTCCCCATCGGGCAACAAGGGACGTAGCAAGGCCACGATCGCATCATCCATGTTCTCTGTGTTTGGATAGCCTGCGAGATGAGTTTTTAACACATCCAGCACATTATTTCGACGGTTCGGTTTTATAACCTCTAGCTCCGCCTTGTGACGAGTCAGAAAAGATGCCAGCGCTTTTGCGTTGTCGCTGTCCAACATGGCGAGCGTGAGATCAACCCCTATGGTGCGGGGCTGCACTTGCCGAAGAAGTTTTTTTAAGGCCACAAGCGACGCCCTCTGTTTCTGGTTATCCGCATTTCGCAAAGAGGCCGTCATGCGTCCCATGAAGGTATTCTGTCCTCCATCATCAACACTGATGCCAAGAGGGGTGAAATTGTCTGCGTTGCCCAGAAAGCCCAGCGTCTTCATCATCTTGAATGTGCGGGGCGCGTCGCTGAGAGCTTCGCCATTGAAGACATAAGAGAGAATATTCGAGAGCACGCGCGTGTCTTGGCCCATTCCATCTTCCAAGATCAATGTCAGCAGATTTAGATTTCTGTCTTCGGGCATCATCTGCTGCAACCAATCGAGATAAGCCTCAATTTGCTCGTGCGGCTCGCTGTTATCGGGATCTTGGCAGTAATCCCGGATCAGTGCCTGTCGGTATGAATGGACCGACCCCAGATAGTAATCGCGCATGTGCAAAGCAAAGTCCCGCCCTGCACTCTTCGACCCCCAGCCTCCGGCACCTTCTCTAGGACATGCCCATGTCAGTCGATCCAAGGCCACCTGGCCTGGCTCCAGATTGGATGGCACCAAGCCGAATGCCTGACCCCAGAGCGACAGCGCATTTTCACGCTCGCCCTTCAAGGCACTGGCGTCGCCTTTGAGAATCAGTTCCGCCGCTTTGTTTTCATTTTCGGATGGTTCGTGCTCCGCCGGTGTGTTTTCCGACTCCTCCGATTCCTCCGCTTCCGCCTCGTCCTCCGCCCACAGGCAGGGCGAGATCAAAAGCAGAACAAAGAGGGTGAACTTCATGCTGTAAATTATGCGATTCCCCCATTTCCGCAAACTTCTCTCGCAGCGCGCAATTTTATTCGACTGCCAAGTCATTCATATACGGGTTGCGGCATCGTTTTCAACTGCGCCGTCACGCCGTGGAATGATTCGCGTATAAACGGAATGTGTGCCACTCATGCTCTGCAGCCAGTCCCCCTCCCCGCTCGTGCTTCTCACCAAATCCGATTTCAAAGTCGCGCAGACCTGCGCAACCAAGCTCTATTACCGGAAGCGCAAGTATCCGACGACACTGGAGAACGACGAGTATCTGGCCTTTCTTGCTGACGGAGGATTCATGGTGGAGGCACTGGCGCAGCTTCATTTCCCCCAAGGAATGGAAATGCCGTTTCACGCCGGAGTGGAGGACGCGGCCCGCCATAGCACTGCCGCCATTGCCAATGAACAAGGCGTGCTCTTTGAGCCGACTTTCATTGCCGGTAAACTCATGGCGCGGGTTGACATCCTGGAGCGCAAGGGTCGCGACGTGCGGATCATTGAGGTCAAGGCCAAGAGCATCGACACCTCCCGGGATTTGGCGGACGTGTTCATGTCCCGCAACGGTATCAGGGCCAACTGGAGGTCCTACTTGGAAGACGTGGCTTTCCAAACTCTCGTGCTCCGCCGTTTGTATCCCGACCTGTCATTCGCGCCGTTCTTGTGCCTGCCCGACAAAAGCAAGACCACGAGCATCGACCTCCTGCACAAACACTTCACCTTTACCGATGCGCCCAAGGATGTCGGCGCAAAGATGCATCGCCCCACGGTTACATTTACCGGTGATGCGGAAGCGGCTGTGAGAGACAGCTTTCTGGCCTTTGTGGATGTTTCCGAGTGGGTCGAGCTTCTGTTGCCCGAACTGGAACAAGAGGCCGACCATTTCGCCAACGACCTCAAATGCGGAGAGATCAAGGCACCTCCCGCCATTGGCACCAAATGCGCCAAATGTGAGTTCCGCGTGGGCGACAAGTCACCCAACGGCTTTGCCGAATGCTGGGGCGCACTGGCGACGGCAACACCGCACATCCTTGATTACTACCACGTTGGAAATCTCGGAGGACGCGGAGCGCCGGTCGTGCAAGGCTTGCTCGCAATGGGCAAGGCGGGCCTCGCCGACGTTCCAGTGGAGGGTATCACCGATGCCAAAGGGCAAGTCGGACCGGTGGCGCAGCGACAACTGCTGCAAAGGGAATACACCCTCCGAAACGAGGAATTCCGCAGCTCCGAGTTGTCCGGATTGCTGGCCGCACATGAATACCCGCTGCACTTCATCGACTTCGAGGCTTCACGAATCGCCATTCCTTATCACGCTGGCATGAGACCTTATGAGCAGGCATGTTTCCAATGGAGCTGCCATAGGATTCGCGAACCGGGAGGACCGGTTGAACATGCCGAATGGATCAACGTTGATGACACCTATCCGAACATAGAGTTTGCCCGAACACTCGCCGCGAAGGTGCCCACGAAAGGAACGGTTTACATCTGGAGCAAGTTCGAGATTTACGCCCTCAAGGATATTCTGCTGCAAATGGAATATTATCGGGAGGGTGACGAAGCCCTATGGTTCTGGCTCGACGCCATGATCAATTCTCGCGACGTGAACGGACTGGAAGTAGTTGATCTCTGCGACTTGGCCAAACAGCATTACTTCCATCCGGCGATGAAGGGACGGCTGTCCATCAAGTATGTGCTGCCCGCCGTTTGGGGAAGCAATCCGGCACTCTGGAGCCAGCCTGCATTCTCCTCCTATTACCTGGAAGGACCGGACGGAAAACCAGTCAGCCCCTACGATACACTGCCAGACCTGGCCTTTGGTGACGGCAGCACGGAAGAGGATGGAGTCGATGCCGTGCGGGAGGGCACCGGAGCCGTGAGAGCCTATCAAGAGCTGCTCTACGGGCCATCGTCGCTCGTGCCGGAGCGAAAGGAAGCCTGGCGCAAGGCACTTCTTCAGTATTGCAAACTGGACACCGCCGCGATGGTGATGATCTGGGAGCATTGGCGGGCTCCGGCCAATTCCTGAAGCTCACGAGTAAGTCATACTTGTATCTTATTTCACATCAGACGCCGTTCATCACTTCCCTGCTTTCAGCGTCGGGAAAATGTCGAGCAGTTCCACCGCGCGGCCACAGCGCTGGCCATTCACGCCTCTCTAACACCAGTCCGTCAACCTCCGAAGTTTCACATGCGCAGCTCCGCGATCCAGCAAGTCTTCCGCGAGTGACTTGCCATTGGCAATATTCGTTGCCTTGCCCGTGATGACAAAGCCGGCGGCGGCATTGAAAACGGCCAGGTCGCGCTTCGGTCCCTTGATGCGACCTGCGAGAATTCCTTCCAGGATATCAGCGTTATCATGCGCATCGCCGCCGACGAGATCGCTGATTTTCGCTTTGGCGAATCCTAGCGTGGTGCCATCCAGCGCGGTCAGTGTAATGTTGGAATCCGCGAGCTGCGCGATGGTGTTTTTTCCAAGAGTGGAAAGTTCATCCATACCGCGACCATCATCGGTCTCGCCATGAACGACCCAGGCGGATTTTCGACCGAGTCGAAGCAGGATTTCCGCAAACACAGGCACAAGTGATTTGTCATAAACCCCGACCAGTTGATGCGCCGGACGCGCAGGATTCAGCAAGGGACCGAGTAAATTAAAAATGCTGCGTCGTCCTTCGGCAGCGAGGAGCTTGCGGGCTTCGGCTACGGCTTTGAACGCAGGATGATAGAGCGGCGCAAAGATGAAGCCAATTCCGACTTCGCGGACGCATCGCTCAAGTTCATTCGCCTTCAGATCAATCTTCACACCGAGCGCCTCCAGCACATCCGCGCCCCCGCTTTTTCCGGTGATACCGCGATTGCCGTGCTTCACGACACACACGCCACCTGCCGCGAGAATAAACATGGCTGTGGTGGAGACATTGAAAAGATTCAGCTTGTCGCCACCGGTTCCGACGACATCGAGCACCGGCCCCGGCAATGCGCTTTGATCAATCCCAGGCTCCACCGCGTGACGCAGGAATTCCTCGACAAATCCTGCAATCTCCGCCGGCGTCTCCCCTTTCTCTGAGAGCGCGCGCAGCAGCACCGCCTTGCGCCCCGCATCGGGTTGGGGATCGATGAGGAACGCAGCGGCTTCTCGCACTTGTGAGGGCGAGAGTTCACGGCCTTTCTTCAAATGTAATTCCAGTTCCAGCATCAGTTGATTTTGCAGGATGGGTGCCGAAAGGCAATCAGGTTTGTTAGATGATGCGCTTGCCCCGGCACGGTTTGTGCAATAGCTTTGAAGCATCCAAAAAGCACATGAACGTGGAACCTAGTAAATCCGATTCCCTCTCCGGCTCACTGCTGCTGGCATCGCCCGCGCTGCGTGATCCGAATTTCTTCCACACGGTTCTTCTGCTGGCCGCCCACACCACGGGAGATGGCGCGTTCGGTTACATCCTGAACCGCCCCCTCGAAAAATGCGTCTCTGATCTGCTGCCAGACAGAGAACTCGGCGCACTGGCAAAGTTGCCGGTCTATCTGGGCGGCCCCGTCGGCACTGACAAACTCTCGTTTGCCCTGCTCGAATGGAGTCCAAAAAAAGGCGGACTGCGTTGCCAGACTCATCTTTCCACGGAGCAGGCTATAAAAGAACTCGGCAAAGGCCGGATGGTCCGCAGTTTCGTCGGCTACACCGGCTGGTCGGAAGGACAGCTCGAGAATGAACTGGAACACAAATCATGGATCACCTGCCCCCCGCAGCAGGAAGTTTTGACCAGCGATGCGCCCGCCGAACTCTGGCGGGATATTCTCGATGACCTCGGCCCTTACTATAAACTTCTGGCCCGGATGCCGGAAGATCCTTCTTTAAATTAAAGGTTTCCAGATGCCGTTGCGGTCATAGACGAAGATGTCGGAAGTAAAAGCGATGCCTCGTCGCTTCAAACCGGTGTTGGCGGCGCCCTCGCCGCTCGGAGTTTCAGGTGGCGAGGCGCCACCCGGCACCGGAGAAAGCGACGAGGCGTCGCTTCTACCAGCTAATGACGAGTCGCGGCCTCGTGCGACAATTGACATCGGTTCATGCAGCCCCGATGCAAACCGCCGCCACTTCACTTCTTGCAAATCACCTAAAGAGACCGGAGATCAACCACACATCGCCGTCCATGGTGACGGCGGCGGCTTCACCGGGCTTGTCGTTGAAAAATGCTATGTCCGCGAGCCGGACGTTGCCAGAGTGCGTGTATTGTTTTCGTTTAGTTTGCATCATTGCCGTTTATTGGTTCACGAAATCATCCTCTCACTATCTGTCATGAAAATTCCCATCCTCCTAGGCTCCCTGCTTTTTATCAGCACCTTCACCTTGTCTATTCATGCAGAGGACTGGGCGCGATTTCGCGGGCCGAATGGCTCGGGCGTCGCGGAGGCGAAGAATCTGCCCGCCACATTTGATGCATCGAACACCGCCTGGAAAACTGACATCGGACGCGGTTATTCATCGCCGGTTGTTTTCGGAGGCAAGGTCTTCCTCACGGCTGAAGCCGGACCGGGCAAACGCTCCGTCCTTTGTCTCAATGCCGGCACCGGGAAGCTCCTCTGGAGTTACGCGGTGACTTTCACCGAGCACAAACAAAATGGCCTCAACAGCTTTGCCTCGTCCACTCCGTTTGCCGATGCCGAGCGCGTCTATGTGAACTGGACCAGCGGCAATGCCGTGGAAGCGCTCGCGCTCGATCACTCCGGCAAACTCCTGTGGCACAACACGCATGTGGCCGATTACATTCACGAACACGGCTCCGGTGCTTCCGCCATCGTCGCCGACGGCATCATGCTGGTGCGCGCGGAGTTCGACACCGGCAAGCAAGGCAAGACCTTCGCCACGCCTGATCAGATGAATTGGAAAAGCTCCATTGTCGGCCTCGACATCACGAACGGAAAACAGAAGTGGAAACTCGATGTGCCCAACACGCTCAATCCCTACAGCACACCCATCGTCCGAGATTCGGGCGGCGCGCATGAGTTCATCCTCGCCAACACCACCAGCGGCTACATGGGCATCGACGCAGCCAGCGGCAAGATCAACTGGCAGCACAATCCAGGTTACAATCAGCGCAGTGTCGGCTCGTTCGTCCTGAATGACGACGTGCTTTTCTCCACCTTCGGACAGGGCGATGGCGGCAAGGAAAGCACCTTGATCAAACTCGGCGGCAGCAAGCCGCAGGAAATCGGTTCCATCATGAAGAACATCCCCTACGTCCCCACCCCACTGCTCATGGGCGACCGCCTTTATCTCATCCGCGACGGCGGCATCATCACCTGTGTAAAATTTCCCACAGGCGAAGAAATCTATAATGAGCGACTGCCCGGCACTGGCGGGCGCGGCGCGCGCTACTTCAGCAGCCCGGTTGCTGCCGATGGAAAAATCTTCTGCGCTTCCCAATCCGGCGATGTCGTCGTCATTAAGGCTGGCGACAAATTGGAAACGCTCGCCGTGAACAAGCTCGACAGCCCGATCAACGCCACGCCCGCCATTGCCTGGAACCACCTTTTCATCCGCACGGACAAAACTCTCTGGTGCATCGGCAGCAAAACCCAGCCCGTGCCTTGAACATCCTCTTGCTTCATCAATTCCCCTGTTGCACCCCGGGAAAAATTGTCTGAATAAATCTGCAACTTTCCGCCCTGCCTTCGGTTGAAGCATTCGACATGGAACCCCTCAGCCCTCTAGACCCACTATCTAAATTGCTTGGCAAAGCCAAGGCGGTGGAGCCACGCCCGAACTTCACGCAGAACGTGATGCGTTCCGTGCGCCAGCTTCCTCAGAGCCAGTCAGCTTGGGAACGGATGACTGAATGGTTTGATGCCAAATTTAACATGCGCCCCGCACTCACCGCCGCGTGCGCATTGCTTCTCGCAGCCGCGATGACTGGCTACTGGCTTCATCAGCCGGGTAGCCACGCACCCTCGACCACGGTCGCGCTCGTAGAAAAAAATGCCGCCTCATCTGCTCTCGGCACCACAGAAAATGATGTGTCCACCACCCTCGACCAGATGGAGCAATTCAGCATCCTACTGGCCCAGCAGGACACGCATTCCATGTCGGACAGCGACCTCGCCCTCTTGCTCTATTAATAGCGTGCCGGAGGAATCATTAGCGGAATGTTTTCCCATGCTTGACATGTCCGGCTTGTCGGCGATAAATCGCGCATCGGCGTGACTCCCAACACGTCATCAGGAATCTGGTTTCAACGCCATGGATCGGATCTCTTGTGCAATCTCATGGCGAGTTAATAAGATAAAATCAGTTCAATGAATCTCTACGTCAGCAACCTCTCCTACCAGCTCACCGATGCTGAGCTAAGAGAAGCCTTCGAAGCCCACGGCATGGTCAGCAATGCCCGAATCATCCTTGACCGCGAAACCGGACGCTCCCGTGGCTTCGCCTTCGTGGAAATGCCCAACGACGATGAGGCCCGCACGGCACTCAACGCCCTCAACGACTCTGAACTTCAAGGACGCCCCCTCAAGGTCATCGAAGCACGTCCGCGTGAAGACCGTCCCTATCAAGGCAAGCCCAGCGGTGGCGGTGGTGCCGGAGGTGGTGGATTTAGACCTCCCGGCGGTGGCAGTGGGAGCAGTGGTGGCGGCTACAGCGGCGGTGGCGGCGGTGGTGGTGGTTTCCGCGACAAAGGCAAAAAGAACTGGGATCGCGGTAAGCGTGACGGCTTCGGCGGCGAAAGCGGCGGCGGCGGTGGTGGTGGTGAATGGGAATAAATTCTCGACCGATACAAAATTTCAAATGGCGCTGGCTGCATAGCCCGCGCCATTTTTTTAATGTCGTCCGCGAGTCTCATCGTAGTAGATCAAACACTTCCACCAACTTCAAAGCCTTGTCGCCCGGCAAAACCCCGACCTCCATCTGGTTCATCACATAAGAAAAACTCAGGCCGCGATCGGGATCGGCAAATGACAAGCTGCCGCCTGCGCCCGGATGCCCAAAGGCACTGAGCGACTTGCCGAAAAGTGCGCGCGTCTTGTTTCCCGCCGCGTCAACCGGATCGCGCATCATGCCCGCGCTGAAGGCCAGTTCCGAGCACAAGACGGCGTCCGTTCCTTGCGAAATCGTCTGGCTGAGCAGGCGGATGACCCGCTCCGGAACCAGTTGCCGACCGGCCCATCGTCCACCATTGGCGAGCATGGCATAGAATTTCCCCAATGCCGAAGCTGTGCCCACCCCGCCCATGCTGGCCAGCCCAAGCACCCATGCTTCCGGCTGGTTCATCTGCTGGATGGAGTTCAGTCCGGCTGGCGACTGGAAGGCACGTTGGGAAAGCGAGCCATGTGTATTCATGGCCTGCAAAAATGGATCCTGCACCGAGTTTGCAGGCAGCCTTCCGGGGTATAGCGTTGCTACGCGAGGGAATTGCTCGGGAGAGAGGCCGATCCAGAAATCCAGCCCCTGAACGCAACCAATTTTATCATAAAAATATGATCCAAGTGTCTGTTTTCCAGTTGTTTCTCGTGTGATTTTATCTAAAATAAATCCATAAGTTCTGGCGTGATAGGCCTGACACGTTCCTGGCGGAAAAATTGGCTTCTGCTCCTCTAAAGCCCCAGTCACAGCATCGTAATCCGTAATCGAAACAGATTTATCCAGCGCACAAAGCCCAGCCGTGTGACTGAGAACTTGGGCAAAGGTAATCCGCTCTTTTCCCGCCGCCGCGAACCCCGGCCAGACTTCACTCACGCGGTCATCCAGCGACAATCCCGCTTCATCCAGTGCGAGCAGACAGGCCACTGCCGCCGGTCCTTTGGTCGCACTCCAGACTGGCACCAGTGTCTTTGCCGTCCATTCCCGGGTGCGCTCCCGATCCATATGCCCGCCAGCCAGCGAAAGAATCTCATCCTCCCCCCGCCAGACGCTAACCGAGGCGCCGATTTCACCGCGCTCGCGAAAATTCCGCGCAAAGACCTGCGCGATTTTCTCGCGGCCCTGCTCTGAAAGCGACGACTTCATGGTCAGCCTAGAGCTTGTCCTTGATCGTCTCCAGATCGGTATCAAACCGCGCCGACCGCCGCAAGCTTGCGTCCATCTCGAAGGATTTTCGGAGCATTTTCATGGCCCCCGCCACATCGCCCAGTCTCGCGCGATAGCATCCGGCATTGTAAAAAAACACCGGATTCTCGTGCAGCGCCCTTGGTCCATTCAGCAGAATCTCCAAGGCCTCGCTGGTGCGCCCAAGTTCGTGCAGGCAGTAGGCCTCATGAATAAACCCACCCGGCTCGGAGGGCGCACCCACGCGGAGTCGTTTTGCGAGTTCCAGTGCTTCGTTCCATCGAGCCTCGCCCATCAGGCTGAGCACCAGAATTTCCAACACATCGCCGCGCCCGAGAAATTTCGCGGGCAGCGATTGCAATTCGTGCCAGACATCGCGGAACATGCCCAGTTCCAGATAGCCCTGCGCGGAGATAATCTTGCGTTCGTGTTCGTCCATGTCCTTTCAAAAACATACGCCTGCAACTGTTCCGTTTGCAGGCCGATGCATCAGAACGTAAATCATGCCGATGAACAAGGCTTTTGTTTTGGGCGCCGGGCTGGGCACACGGCTCCGGCCCCTGACCGATCAGTTGCCCAAACCCCTCATCCCGGTCCTCAACCGGCCTTTGATCACCCATGCCTTCGATCATCTTCTCTCCTGCGGCTTGAGGGAGTTCATCGTGAACACGCATCATCTGGCGGAGAAATATGCAGAGGCATTTCCCGAATCCACTTTCAAAGGATCGCCCATTACCTTCCGCCACGAGCCGGTGCTGCTGGAAACCGCTGGGGGCATCGCCAACATCGCCAACCTCGTTGGTGACGAACCGTTCCTCGTTTACAACGGCGACATTCTCACTGACCTGCCGTTGTTGCCTCTGATTCAGGAACACGAACGCAGCGGCAATCTCATCACCCTCGCCTTGCGATCCAGCGGCCCTGCGCGTCACATTGCATTTGATGATAAAAACGGGCGCATCACGGACATTCGCAACAATCTCGCCACCGGAAATCCCGGCACGCATCAGTTCACCGGCATCTACGCGGTCAGCCCCGGCTTCCTCCAGCATCTCACGCCGGGAAAAATCGAATCCGTCATCCCGGTGTTTCTCAAACTGATCGAAGACTGTGCGCTCATCGGCGGGATTGTCATTGATGAAGGCCACTGGCGAGACCTGGGTGATCGCGAAAATTATCTTGCAGCCCATCAGGAACTTCTCCGGAAAGACAGCACCCTCAATCCCATCTCGCCCACCGCGCGAATCCATCCCACCGCCCGGCTGTTGGGTGCCACCGTGGTCGGAGACCGCGCAGAGATCGGTGCCGGCTCCGTCCTGGAAAACTGCATCCTCTGGCCGGATGCCCGCGTCGCAGAAGATGCCGATCTCAAATCATGCATCGTGCGCAGCGGCATGACCACGCGCGGCACGCTGCGCAATGCGGACGTGTGAGCTTGCAATCCTGCCCGCCCCGCCGAACACTCCGCGCCCATGCTATCCGAAGCAGAATTAATCGAACACACCCGCGCGGCCTTGACCGATTGGCCATCGCCTGCGCGGCTCTCGGCCATCGTCAAGGGTGGTTCTGATCGACACTACTACCGCGTCCATTTTGAAGACCCCGCCACGCCCTGTGTCAT
>JAYVQB010000010.1:0-12540 GCA_043757085.1 Verrucomicrobiota bacterium | reverse complement strand
GATGACCTTGTGAAGCTTTCAGCGAACGCGGTATGCGATGAGCAAAGCGGCGCGATAACCACGACAGACCATCGAGGAAAATTCGTGGCACACATGATCCGCAACGGTGCAGGCGAGTGGCAGATGCGGGCGCGGCAATAGAGCGGGAGCCGATGCCATACCCGCCCCCGGATAAGGAATCTCTTGTTTGATACCCTCACGGAGGGTCGGCAGAATGCCCGAGATCGTAAAAAAACCGTGAGAGTAATTTTTCGTCCCACCACACCCATGAAGAACCGATCACGAACCTTTGCTTGTCTATCCGCCGCCGCGAAAGTTTTGAACCTGCATGAGGACATTTTACGCCACGCGAAAAAACAGGGTTGCCCAGCCTTCCGATCAAACGGCAACGTGAACGAAGCCGAGCTTGTCGCATGGCTGAATGCCCCCCGCGAAAGCAACGCGCCCCATGAACAGGCGGCACCGTGGGCGAGAAGTCTTTCAGAGATACATTATTTGCTTCAATCGGAAGGAACCTTCGATCACGTCACAAGCGAGGATTTAGACGACCTTGCATACGAATTCGGGCAGAAGCTCTCAATGGCAATGGAGCGCGGCCAAGCTGCCGGAATCGCAGTGCCGGAAAGATACTCGGCGGCAATCGCCGTGCTTTTCGGCCCGGAACTGATGGCGGAGCTTGCCAAATATGAAGCCCCCCGCAAGCATCGGAAGTCTTTGAGAAGGTGAAGGCGGGAACCCTTCCCCGGATGCGTTCAAGCTCGCGCAGGGCAGGCGGTATAACCGGAGCAAGGCAGGGCAGTGAACCGGGAACAAATCGCAGGGAGCCATTGCAAGAGATCGAGTTGAACCCTTGCAGTCAACCCGCCGCGAAGCTCTCCGCCGATCATGGCGAATCGGAAACCACAGTAAAACGCGCTGGCATATTTGCCGATCAAGTCGCGACACTCCCCCGGCAAAATAATTTACGGCACTGGCTGGCGTGAAAGCCCCGGAATCGCACCGCAGGCCGCTAAGGGCAACGGGGAACGATGCCGACAGAATCCAAGGCACCCCCGGCGCGAGCGATACGCAAACGCAACGCAGTGCCCTGTATGCACTGCGTTGAATCCAAGGCACCCCCGGCGCGAGTGATGCGCGGAAGGCGGCAGTTTAGCGGCTACCCGTGCAACGATTTATTGCACTGGAAACTCCCCATTGCGCCATTTCCTCCCCATCGTCTGCAACCAGTGAGAGCAAGGCGGCAGGCTACCCGTGCAACTACCCGTGCAATAAACGAGTGTTTTCCGTGCATTTCCGTGCATTTTGCGGACATTCCGCTAGTTGGCAGAGAGAAACAAAAAACCCTTGTAACTGCATGAGCTACAAGGGTTTAAGATTGGTTGCGGGGCTAGGATTTGAACCTAGGACCTTCAGGTTATGAGCCTGACGAGCTACCGGGCTGCTCCACCCCGCGATTGAATGTAGAGCATGATTCACTTCAGGCGTGTTGCAAGTGGAATCTGCAAACAGGAAAATGAATACCTGCGCCACTAGCGCGAACCCCTAAAAAAGCCATGAGCATATTCCTGGATGATCCGCCATGCAGGATGTGCTGATTGATTCTATGCGGGCCAACTTCAACATCAGCGAACTTTGCGCGGCCCTCGGGGTCTCCAAAAGCGGCTATCACGCCGCGCACACCCGCCCTGCCAGCCCTTCGATTCCAAACAAAGCGCCCGCACCGCCGTCTTCGATTACCTCGAATCCTTCTACAATCGCAAACGCCGCCACAGCTCACTCGACTATCAATCTCCCCGCGACTTCATAAATCATTACTTCCAAACTCAAAACCCTCAGCTAAACTATCCACAATCCCTTGCGCTTAACGCATTCACTTTTTCGGGCGAAGACCACTCTTCCTTTGTGAGGCATCTTGAAGAGCACTTCATCCACGAAAAAAAACTGGTTTCTGCAACGGCTTCCGTTAAAGTAGGCGAGGATCTAAGCCAAAAGAACGACAAAATGTCAAAGAATCAAAGCGCCCTCTCATTCCGCAAAGGACTCGATAACAATGTCTTTGACCGCATGGTCAAGGCCGCCGATGCCACTGGCACGGCAGAAACCCCGGAGGCCGTTCATGCAATCGCGGAGCATCATCTGGTCGGCGATGCGATCTCGCTGGGTGCGGTTTCGTTTTACGATTTCCTTAAAAAAGGAAATGAAGGCAAAAAAGTTTTCGTCTGCAACGGCTCGGCCTGCCTTGTTGCGGGAACTCAGAAAAAACTGCACAGTGATCTTGCGAAGAATTACAATGAAGAAGAGATCGGTCACATCTGCTGTCTCGGTCGCTGTCATCAAGGTGGGGCGTTTCAGCACGATGGAAAAAATTATTCCGGCCAGAGTGAAGCCGCGTTGAAGTCGTTGTTCGAGAAAGGCGAAGGGGACTGCACGGATCGCTACGCTGTGGGTTGCACGTTGAATCCGCCAATGCTGACTGCGGAATTTCCCGGTATCGAAAAATACTACGCGCCACTGAAGGCGCTGTTCGCGAAAGGGCAGGACGCACTTCTAGTTGAACTCAAAGAATCAAAGCTGCGCGGACGTGGTGGTGCGGGCTTTCCGATGCATTTCAAATGGCAGTCGTGTCGCGAGGTGCCGGGCGCAGTGAAATACATCGTGTGCAACGCCGACGAAGGCGATCCGGGTGCCTACATTGACAAGTATCTCATGGAGCAGCGTCCGCATTCCGTGCTGCTGGGCATGATCGTCGCGGGCTGGTTCGCTGGCGCGCAGACTGGCGTGCTTTACATTCGCGCGGAGTATCCTGATTCCGTGCGCATTGTGCAGGCGGCGATTGGGGATCTGAAAAAAGCCGGACTGCTTGGCAAGAATATCTGCGGCAGCGGATTCGATTTCGATTTGAAAGTCATCAAGGGCGCGGGCGCTTACATCTGCGGCGAAGAGACGGCATTGCTTGCCAGCATCGAAGGCCAACGCCCCGAAGTGCGCGTCCGTCCGCCTTTCCCCACGGTCGAGGGCTTGTTCCGCAAGCCAACCATCGTGAACAATGTCGAGACCTTTGCGAACATTCACAGTATCCTAACTCTCGGCGGCAATGCATACGCCAAGATCGGCACCGAGCTGAGTAGCGGCCCGAAGCTGGTGTCGCTCGATTCCAACTTCAACAAGCCCGGTCTCTACGAAGTCGCGATGGGCACGCCATTGAAGACAGTCGTCTATGAACTGGGTGGCGGTTTCAAGGTTCCTGTGAAAGCGATTCAAGTCGGTGGGCCGCTTGGTGGCTTGCTGCCTATTTCCAAGATCAGCGAACTCACCGTGGACTTCGAATCCTTCAAGAACGCTGGCTTCCTTCTCGGACACGCCGGCGTGGTCAGCATTCCCGAATCGTTCCCGATGATCGAATACATCGAGCATCTGTTCCAGTTCACCGCTGATGAAAGCTGCGGCAAATGTTTCCCGTGTCGTCTCGGTTCCACCCGTGGTCAGGAACTCGTCGCGAAAGCTCGTGGCGGAAATGGGAACGGAAGTCGCATTGATCCCGAGTTGATGCAAGACCTGCTCGACACCATGGAGATCACCTCGCTATGCGCCCTCGGCGGCGGCGTTCCATTGCCGATCAAGAATGCGCTGACGTATTTCAAAGATGAACTCCAGCCGTATTTTAATTCCAGCCTTACCCAGCCATGAGTGACCGCAATCCCACCAACATCGCCTACATCGACGGCGAACCACATTCATTTCAATCCGGCGATACGTTGCTGAAGTTCGTGGATCGACATCTCGGTCGCGGCTTTGTGCCGACCTTGTGTGATGCACCGCAACTAGAGCCTTATGGCGCGTGCCGAGTTTGCTCAGTGGAAGTGGCGCAAGCTGAGGACGGGCCGCGTCGCGTGGTCGCTTCTTGCCATACGCCGATCACGGCGGGTGTGCATATTTTTACGCAGTCGCAGAAGGTGCAGAAGTTACGGCGCAATATTTTGGAACTGGTGCTGTCTGATCATCCGCCGGAATGCCTGACCTGCGAGATCAATGGTAACTGCGAATTGCAAACCGTGGCGGCGAAAGTCGGTGTGCGACAGATTCGCTATGTGGGAGGCAAGAACCATCTCGATCGCAAAAAGGACTTGTCGCATCCCTACATGACTTCCGATCTGTCGAAGTGCATCAACTGCGCCCGCTGCGTCCGGGCTTGCGATGAGATTCAGGGGCAGTTCGTGCTCTCGATGCACGGTCGCGGATTCGATGCGCGCATCATCAAGAGTTTTGATACCTCGTTTAACGACTCCACCTGTGTCTCTTGCGGCGCATGTTCACAGGCTTGTCCGACCTCGGCCATCAGCGATGTCTTCCAGTCGAAGGCTATTCAGGCTACGAAGAAGACGCGCACCATCTGCACATACTGCGGCGTCGGCTGTAATCTCGAAGTCTCTACGAAAGGTAACGAAATTCTCTCGATTCAAGCTCCTGTCGATGCCGAAGTGAACATGGCGCACACCTGCTTAAAAGGCCGCTACGCCTTCAAGTTCTACAATCACCCTGAACGTCTGCGCAAACCGCTCATTCGCTACAATGGCCATTTTCAAGAAGCCACATGGGAGGAAGCCTACGATCACATCGCGAAGAATCTCCAGCGCATCAAAGACGAGCACGGTGGCGATGCCGTCGGCGGTATCTCATCCGCGCGTTGCACGAATGAAGAAAACTATCTCATGCAGAAGTTTATTCGCGCGGTCTTCGGCACCAATAACATCGACGCCTGCGCCCGCGTCTGTCATTCACCCACGGCGTGGGGGATGCAGAAAGCCTTCGGCACCGGAGCGGCCACGAACTCGGTCATCGATATTCAATACACGAACTGCATGTTGGTGATCGGCGCCAACCCCACCGAGGGGCATCCGGTTACTGGGGCGAAGATCAAGCAACGCGCGATGAAGGGCGTGCCGCTCATCGTGATTGATCCTCGCGTGATCGAGATCGTGAAGTATGCAAAATATCATCTTCAACTTCGCCCCGGCACCAATGTCGCCTTGCTCGACATGTTTGCCTACTACATCTGGGAAGCCGGATTGATTGACAAAGAATTCATTGAGAAACGCTGCGAGAACTGGGCCGAATTTGAAAATGGCCTGCGCTCACTTGATCTTGATGAGTTGGAAAAAATTCACGGGGTGGATCGCAATCTTGTAAAAGCTGCCGCTCTGGAATACGCGAATGCTGACGCGGCTATGGCCTTCCACGGACTGGGCGTCACCGAGCACAGCCACGGTTCCAAGACGATTATGCTCATCGCCGACATTGCGATGATGACTGGCAACATCGGTCGTCGTGGCGTGGGCGTGAATCCATTGCGCGGGCAGAACAACGTGCAAGGCACCGCCGACATGGGCTGCCAGCCGCATCAGGGCGCGGGCTACCTGCAAGTAAATGATCCCGCCAATCACGCGCTCTACGAGCAGTTCTATGGCGCGAAAATGTCCGACCAAATCGGCCTCAAGATTCCGCAAATGTATGACGCGGCGATTGCCGGCAAGTTCAAGGCCATGTGGGTCATGGGTCAGGACTTGGTGCAGACCGATCCCAATACTGAGCATGTGAAGAAAGCGTTGAACTCACTGGAGTTCCTCGTCGTGCAGGAAATTTTCATGAGCGAAACCGCGAAGTATGCCAACGTTATACTTCCCGGTGCATCGTTCTTTGAAAAGAGCGGCACCTTTACTAATGGCGAGCGTCGCGTGCAGCGTGTCAATGAAGTAATCCCTCCGCTGCCCGGCACCAAGACCGACGGCCAGATCGTGGTCGATATCATGAACCGCATGGGTGTGCCCCAACCTGATTACACGGCGGATGGCGTGCTCGCGGAGATCGCGCGCATTGTCCCGTTCTTTAAGGGCGCGACATGGGAAGGTCTCGGCGACAATGGGAAACAGTGGCCCATTCTGGAAGGCAATGTCGGCACCGACATCCTGCACGCAGAGACCTTCAAGCGCGGACTCGGCAAGTTTCACTTCTTCGAGTTCAAGGAATCGAACGAGATCGTGCAACATCATGGCGAATTCCCGCTCATCCTCACCACCGGTCGTCTGCTGGAGCATTACAACTGCGGCACCATGACTCGCCGCACTGGTAATGCGTTGATCGTTGACCACGACGAACTCGCCATCAATCCTGAAGACGCCAAGAAGAAAGGCATCGCCACTGGCGACACTGTTCGCATCTTCTCTGCTCGTGGAGACATCCACATGAGAGCCAAGATTTCCACCGAAGTGAAGCCCGGCATTCTCTACACCACCTTCCATTTCCCCGAAGTGCTGGTGAACATCGTCACCAGCAGCGAATGCGACGAAGACACCATGTGCCCGGAATACAAGGTGGTGGCGGTGGATGTGGAGAAGGTATCGGCGGCGAAACTCGAAGTTGTCAGTGCAGCCTCGAAACGTGAGTTAGCGGGTGCAGTGTAAGAAATCACTGGTCGCCATCCGCGGAGTTCTGATAGGAACATCTCAAATTTTTTTGAAGCGTCCGCTGCTGATTTACGGGAGAGGGGAGTTCCGCCTTTGACGGTGACACTGATGGTCTTGTCAAAAATGTAGGCATTGTCCTTTGCCACGACGGCGCCGCTGAGCGCGAGGAAGTAAAGTTTCTCTACGGGTTGGTTGCTACTCAATTTTTACTATGCGCTTGATGCTTGAGGAGCCGGATTTTTCATCGCCGTCTGGCGCGAATGATTCCGTGACGGTCACGCCTTTGAATTCATAGCGGAATGTCGGCTGACGTAGAGCGTCTAATTCGTAACCACGAAATGTGTAGGCAGGGTCATGCGGTTGATTGTTTTTTGGGCAGAAGTCCACGGCGCTTTCTTGCTGCTGAGACATGCCAGCGCATGTTCCAGTCCCAACTTGGTCACGCCGAAGCCGAGCGGAGGTTGACTCCCAGCGCCTCGGCCCGTCCAATGACGTTTCGCATCCATGAACGCGCACTGCCAGACGAGAGCGAGATTCAAATACTTCACGGGCAGCAGTGTTTGAAGCTTTACTCCAGGCGAAAAAATGTTTAGATTCTTTCCGAAAGTGCAAAAAATTGGCGCACTGCATCATTAAACGCATGAAATCTCATTCCTTTATTTTCGGACTGATGGGCCTCGGTGTCATGGCTCCTCTCATGGCCTGGGCAGACTTTGTCACGCTCAAATCAGGCGAGAAAATCGAATGCAGGATCATCAGTGAAAATGCGGACTCCTTGCAGATTGAATACCGTCTGACTCCCAAGATTAAGGACACCAAAACCATTCTCAAGTCCGCCATTGCTGACGTTGTCAGGCAGTCACCTGCGGAGCTGGAGTTCAAGGAGCGCGATCTGGGCAAGCTGCTGCCAACAGGTGATTTGTTGTCCGCTGCGGAGTATGAGGCCATCATTCAGGACAAGCTGCGGACGTTCGCCGCGAAGTATCCGGACACGCCTGAGGCCAGGGAGGCGGAGGCGATGATCGCCAAGCTTGCTGAGGAAAAAAGCAAAGTATTGTCCGGTCAGCTTAAGATGGAAGGGAAATGGTTGGATGCAGCAACCGTCAAGCGCGACTCCTACAATATAGAAGCCTATCATTTTCATTTAAAGATGAACGCCGTGGCCGCATCCCGCACGGAGTTGCGCTATCTCCACGCTCTGAGAGACTTCGAAAAACTCCGCACCAGCTACGGCGCGTCACCGCATTATGTTAACGCCATTCAGGATGCTTTGGGCATCTTGAAAAAATATGAGACGCAACTCAAGGTCATGCTCGCCGAGTCGCCCATCATGCAGCAAAAACGGCAGCATGGATTAAAGACTCTCATTGGCAATGACCTGACTATGACGATGCAGGCCATTGCCAAGGAAGAAGCCAGCTTCAAGGCGGCCATTGATCAACAGACGAAGGATAAGGTGAAGTGGATGGAAATCTCCAAGTATGACGTTAAGAGTCTGCAGGACGCTCTTGCTGCCGTGGAGAAGGAACGCAGCGAACTCCAGTCGCTTGATCTTGCTGGTCTGCAACAGGAGAACGAGACGATGCTGTCCATGATCCGTTACATTGCCGATGGCAACCTTCCCGAGGCCAAAGTCATTTACGACAGGATCAGCAAATTGCCCGGTCTGATCAACAAATCGATCATATCAAACTTTGGGAAGCAGATCGAAGACTTGGAAAAAGTCGCGCAACTGGAGCAAAAAAATGCCGCCAAAACAGCGACTACCACGCCGAGTGTCGAGCCGACCAATGAACGTCTCGCCACGAATCCCGTGGCAGAGGAAATGAAAAGATTGCAGGAGAATAAGCAAAAAGAGGCTGTGGAGGAAAAGGCGAAAAAGGATGCTGCTGCTGCGGCCAAGGATGCTGCGCCCAAGAATGCGCCCCCGACTGCGGACAAAGCGCCCGGCATCATGAGCACGATGATGGATAACACCCCGCTGGTGGGTGGAGTGGTGCTCGCCATCGGCGCAGTGATCTGGCTGATGAAAAAGAAAAAGAAGGAAGCGTAACCTACTTTTGTAGGTCAAATTTTCCCTTTCTGCATCGGTCATGCCAGCATGATTAACAGGTTCCGTTGGAGTTGATTTCTCTCGGGCACTCCAATCTTTGGAAATATGTGATATATTTGAGCGGTTGAATCGTTTCACCAGCGGACGAATGGCAAACTCACCCTGTCGCTGCTCATGGAAACCAGATATTACCTTCTCATTATAGCGGTATTGCTCTGCCCCTTGGCGGCTTTTGCGCAAGAAGCCACCCCTCCGGATAAGTCGCAGAATGTGCTGCGCGTTTGGCGCGATACCCAAGGCCGGACGATTACCGCCACCTTTCGCGGAGTGGAAGATGGAAATGCATTTTTGCAGACCAATGACGGTTACGTTTATCGCATTCCACTTGAGCGGCTTGTGCCGGGGGATCAGGACATCGCCCGACAGTTGAAACCGGAAGGCCTAGGCATTCCGGCTGATCCGAATGTCGCGCAGGCAGCGGCGAGAATTGATGAGATTGTCGCCTACGGTCTCAAAGCCATGGGCGTGACGCCCAACGCGCTCGCAAGCGACGAGCAGTTCTGCCGCCGAGTCTATCTCGATCTGGTGGGCCGCATTCCCACGCGGGAGGAGACGATGGCTTTTCTGAGCGACACCAGTTCCTCGAAACGGGCCAAGGTCATCGACAAGCTCATCAACAGCGAGGGATTCAACGCCCGGATGTTCAGCTATTTCGCGGACATGCTCCGGATGACAGATGATGCGCAGAAGGCCAAGTTCTTCACCTACGAAGAATGGTTTAAAAGTCAGATCTGGCAGAACCGTCCCTACGACAAAATCGTCTTCGATCTCATGACCGCCAGCGGGAAGCTCGTCTATAACGGTGCCAGCGGCTATCTGCTGCGCGACAAGGGTATGAGGCTCGACAATCTCTCGGTCACGCTCAGCACTTTCCTCGGCGCAAATGTCGCCTGCGCCCAGTGCCATGATCATCCTTTTGCCGACTGGACACAAAAGCAGTTCTACGAAATGGCCGCATTCTTTGGCACCACGGAAACTTACGACAACAAGAACTCTAAAAAGATGCTCGCCGGACTGAAGAAAGAGCTGACGGACGATGAACTGAAACGGGTCAAGAAGCTCGTCCAGGTCAATGCACTGGAAGTTCATGAGAATGGTTACAATGATGTTAAGCTCCCGGACGACTACAAATACAAGGATGGCAAACCGGGGGGCAGTGTTTCTCTGAAGCTGATAAAATGGGAACCGGCGACGGATGTGCAGAAGCTACCTTTGCATGATCCTGTGGCGATGCAGAGACTTCAGGCATCAAGAGACCAGCTCTACAAAACTGTCGAAGCATCACTGAACAAGAAGGGCGGTGGAGAAAATCCCCGCGTTGTATTTGCCAAGTGGATGACCAGCCCGAGCAATCCGCGATTTGCCATGACGATCTCAAACCGCTTGTGGAAGCTCGTCTTCGGCATCGCCGTGAAAGAACCGGTGACCGATCTCGACAATGCCGCTGATGCCAACAACCCGATGCTCCTCGGCCACATCGCTAATGAAATGGTGCGGCTCAAGTTCGACCTCCGCGCTTTCATGCGCTTACTCTGCAACACCCAGACTTATCAGCGCGAGGCCAGCACCAAGCAGGTCGTTGCCGGCGAGCCTTATTACTTCCCCGGCCCCACATTGCGCCGCATGACTGCCGAGCAGGCCTGGGACTCCTGCGTCACGCTTGCCATTGGGGAGAAGGTGGACAACTACAAGTTGCGCCGCGCTGGAGAATATACCGCTTTGATGGGGCTGAAGGGCAAGGTCACTGCTTCGGAAATCCGTGCCAAACTGGACGGCATGAAGCAGGCTATTGCTAAATTCGGCGGCAAGAACAAGCCGGTCAAAAATCCCAACAAAAAAATGATGAGAGACTCCGACAGCGATGACGTGGATCACACCAGGCCTGATGTGCTTCAAGGTCAGGTATTGGCCCGCGCATCCGAGCTTCCGCAACCGGAGAAGGATCAGCATTTCCTGCGCATGTTTGGCCAGAGTGACCGGCAGATTTCCGATACCGGAAGCGATGAAGGCAGCATTCCTCAGGTGCTTATGCTCATGAACGGTCAGACCCAGAGCGTGCTGCGCAATCCCAAATCGCTCGTGCTGGCCACCGCCAACAAACAGGCGGGCGCAGAGATGCAGATCGAATCGCTCTATCTCAGTTTCTTCACCCGGCATCCCAAGGCTGAAGAAATGAAGGATGCGAAGGACGCGCTCGCCAGCGGCATGACGCTCGCTGATCTCACCTGGGTCTTGTTTAACTCCCGTGAGTTCATGTTTGTTCAGTAACCCTTGGATACTACTCCGCCATGAAATCTCCCTTCCTCCGCCTCGACCCGCTCAGCCGTCGCTCTTTTGTTGAGCGAGTCGCCAAGGCTTCGTTTGGCGTCACTCTGCTGCCCTTCGCGTTGAAGGCCGGCGAGACTGACAAACTCAATGGGGATGTGCATAAGCTCCCCGGATTCGGCAAGGCAAAAAACGTCATCTGGCTCCAGATGATCGGCGGCATGTCGCATATCGACACCTTTGATCCGAAAACTGGCGAGACCAAGGGATCAAGCACTGCCGTCAAATCCAAAGGTGGATTCGAACTCAGCGGGTATCTGCCCAAGCTCGCGGCGCAAGGCGACAAGCTCACGCTCATCCGCTCCATGACCTCCAAGACCGGCGTCCATGCCGCCGGCCAGTATGTCATCCGCACGGCCTTCGAGCAGCGTGGCACCGTCAGCCATCCCATTCTTGGCGCCTGGGCGCAGAAAATTCTCGGCCCCAGTCACAAGACGCTTCCCTCCAGCGTCTGCATCAATCGCGGCCCTGATCACGGCAACGGTTTCTTCAGCGCTGCCTATTCACCGCTGCCGCTGCACGATCCCGAGGCCGGGTTGCAATATGCAAGTGGCGACGCCTCCTCGGAGCTTCTGCAGAAACGCCTCGCATTGCTCAACAAGATGGACGCGTCATTTCGCAACAAGTTCCAGGACATGAACCTCAAGAGCTACACGGAGTTTTATGACGATACATTGAAGCTGCTCACCAGTTCCGACTTGAGAGCCTTCAAGCTGGATGACGAACCATCCGTGCAGCGCGATAAATATGGCCAGAACAAATTTGGCCAGGGCTGCATGTTGGCCCGTCGCCTCATTGAGCATGGGGTCAGATTTGTCGAAGTCGCCTACGGCGGCTGGGATATGCACAATGACATCGACAACGCGATGGATGACAAAGGCACCGTGCTCGACACGGCTGTCTCTGCGCTGATTCAAGATTTGGAGGCCAAAGGTCTGCTCAATTCCACCTTGATCGTCGTGTGTTCGGAATTCGGACGCACGCCGAAGATCAATGGTCGCAGCGGTCGCGACCATTATCCGAAAGTCTTCAGCACCATGCTCGCCGGTGGCGGCGTCAAAGGCGGCTATGTTCACGGCTCCAGTGACAAGGAGGGCAAAGAGGTCGCAGACAAACAGACCAGCATCCCCGATTTCCACAGCACCATCGGTCACGCCATGGGCATGGATGTCGATCAAGTAGTCATGTCCAACAGCGGCCGTCCCTTCACCGTGGGTGACAAGGGCAAAGTCGTGGTTGATGTTTTTGCTTGAGCATGGCGTAAAAGCCAAGGAAATTAATCTGCGCGACAAATGTGCAGGTGACTTTGCTGCCGAAAAAATCGCTGGGAGCGCCGCCGTCCCCGTGCGGCGTCTAAAACTATCGCGCAGCGACAAACTTCATGCCCCAGAACGACCAACAGAAAGAAATCACGCCGCCCGAGGACAGCGGCGCTCCCAGGGTTGAGCCGCCCGAGGACGAGGGTGCTCCCGGCAAATGCGATCCCCGCTGGCACTCGCGCGATTACCTCCCGCACTGCGAGCATCCGGATCTCATCCAAGGCATCACCTTCCGCCTCGTCGATGCCATGCCGCAGTCCGTGCTCGACCGCTTGACGATGGAACTGTTGCCATTGTCAGAGTCGCAGCGCGACACAGCCCG
>JAYVQB010000009.1:0-3202 GCA_043757085.1 Verrucomicrobiota bacterium | reverse complement strand
AGCCGGATTACACGGATCGTGTCAACAGACGCCAAACTTACCAATGCCTACGAAAAACTCAGCAAAATGTTGCAATGCGCGGACTGACCCCTTTCATGAATGACGCGGTGCGACGCATTGGCACGGGCTACGACGCCTTGGAGCGCATGGCCTTGGTGACCAGTTACGACAACGGGGGCGCGGTGGTCAACCAGGCGGCCTTCGACTACGACGACTTTGGGCAGCTCAAAACCGACCGGCAGGAGCACGCCGGAGCCATCGTTGCGGGCACCCCGGTCGTCGCCTACACCCATGCCAATGGCAGCGCGAACACCGCCCGGCTGACCGGCCTCACCTATCCCAACCTGCGACAAGTCGAACTGACTTATGGAGCGGCTGGCAGCATTGATGATGTGCTCTCACGAGTGGCGGGGATCAAGGACGTGGGCGGGGCCTGCCAAGTCGCCGACTACCTGTTCCTCGGGAGCAATACGTCCGTCATTTCCACTTACAATCAGCCCGCCGTCGCGCTCACCTACGTGAAGCAAGGCAGCGAGTTGAATGGCGAAGGTGGCGATCAATACGCGGGCCTCGACCGGTTTGGGCGCGACATCGACCACCGGTGGATCGCCACCGGCAACGGCGCGGATGTGGAACGCATTCAATATGGTTACAACCGCGGGGGGCTGCGCCAGTGGCGGCGCGAGGCTGTGGCCGCTGCCGCCAGCAAACCGCTCGACGACTATTACAAATATGACGGGCTTGCGCAGGTCACCGAGCGCGCCCAAGGCATGCTCAACGGCGGAGCCACCGGGATCAACGGCACCCCGGCGCAGCAGGAGGACTGGACCTACGATCCGGCCGGCAGCTGGGACCGCTACCAGCGCAGCCTCTATGGCTCTCTCGTAATCGACCAGAGCCGCACCCATACCAAGGCCAACGCCATCCGCACCTTCGACGCGAGCAGCATCCCCGTCGCCTACGACAAGGCTGGGAACATGCTCCGCGTCCCGCGGGACGAAGCGGGCACCGCGTTCTACACCCTGACTTGGGACGCCTGGAACCGTCTGGTCCGCCTGCAAAGCCCCGAGAGCGGCCCGGGTGGCGGCAGCACCTCGGGCTCCACCTCTGGCTACAGCACCGCCTTGGACATCGCCTATGCCTACGACGGCCTGACCCGCCGCACGACGAAAACCATCGCGCTCGGCCCCAGCCCCGGCACCCTCCACTACTACTACAACGCCGACTGGAAATGCGTCGAGGAGCGCCGCGACCGCAGCGCCAGCGCCGACCGGCATTACGTCTTCGGCGCCCGTGGCCGCAACGACCTCCTGTTCCGCGACCGCGCCACCGGCTCCGGCACAGAGCGCCTTTATGCCCTGTGCGACGCCATGGGTAGCAAAGTCGCCATCACCGATACCGTCGGCTTCGTCCAAGAGCGCTACACTTACACCGCCTTCGGCCAGACCCAAGTCTTCGGACCCAGTTTCCTCCCCCGCCCTGAAACCCTCTTCGACTGGGGGACCCGGTTCCACGGCGAAGTCCGCGATGCCGACTCAGGCTATTACAACTACGGTTACAGATATTACTCACCCACGCTGGGAAGATGGCCATCCAGAGACCCCTTTGAAGAGGACGGCGGTGTGAACCTCTACGGGATGGTCGAGAATGATGCGGTGAATCAAGTCGACAATTTAGGATTGTTTCCAAGAGGCCCAATGCCCTTGGAATGGCTAAAAAACCAGTTAAATTTATTTTATAATTTTTTCCCACAGATTTATAAGAACGATGACCGGGGCCATTCATGTGACAAGTGCACACAGGAAATGATAATTCAGGGAGTAAATATCCTAGAAAAACAAGCAAAAGATATTATGGATGGGTTAGCTTGTGGCAAGTTCACACGCAATCCAGGGGAAAATAAGAGTTGTCAAATAGACCATGAATTTCTTATCTCGAACCTAACAATACCAAAGTGCTGGAAGTGTAGAAAAGAATGCGGACATTCCAATCTTGTTTCAATATTATGGTCTCCAAAAAGAACCGGATTATTTTATGAACATTGCGTTGTTATTTGTCAATCTGGTGACTTGAGGTTTGGTGGAACAGAGATCATCCTAGATATTACAGGTGGATACCGTGATCCAAAAATATGGCGGAAAGATTTTCCGCAAAAGCATGATGACACAGGTTCATGGAAATATTTTGAGCCCTAGTTTCGTAGTAAACTATATGTTTTCTTGTAGAAAATACTTATTGATTCTACTTGCTGCTTTACTTCTTCTTATAGGGTTGAGTAATTTAGTGCCTTTTCTTGCTAGGAAAGCGGATTATCCCGATTGGTGGCGACAGTATTCTGCTTTAGGTGAACTAGCTCTTGCATTAAAAAAATACATTAAACTCCACAACAATATACCCCCAACAAATGTGGCGGAACTTAAAGAATGGGCGATTGCACCGGAAAATTTTTTGGAATGGTCGAGTAACGAAAATGACATTCAAAAAACATCCCAAGCCTCATTTTGGTCTTTCAAAGACCCCGACACTGGACAATTCAGCGATTGGATTTTGTGTCCTATACAGAATAAATATTTTCGAGCATACGCACCCAAGGTTAAACAAACTCGTGATACAGTGGAGCAGCGAAGATTGGTGTTAACAGCTAATTTCAAGACTGAATTCATTTCAGAATCAGAATTCAAAACTAAAAATGGGGAAATGGGGTCAGGGTGCAACAACTTGACAAAATGCGCACCGAAGGACAGGTAAAATTGGAGTTGGTCTTCTCATCTTGCCAATTATCCCGGCATTTTTCGGAGCGTGTATTTTACTCCATATCTCATCCCGTGATCTGGGCATAGTTGGTCTTCAAGCCATCCCCGTGCGGAGAGCGGGAGCGCGCTGCGCGCGCCTCCCGCCTCTCCCACGGGGAGCCAGCGTGTTGAGTCACATGACGCCCGGATGAGCGGCCTGTGCCGGATGTTTTAAGCCCCTATCGCGTTAGCTGGGCGCGTCTCTTGGCTCCCGCGAACCGCCAGACGGCATGAGCGATCATAAGGCTGCAGGCGCTGCTGCCGAACGTAAGCGTCAAGCGAAGCACCCGGTCTCTTCTGTTTGAGATCCTCGCTTTGAACATCGCGCCACTGTGCTTCGTAACATAGTGACTACGACGAACAGTGGCTACAACACGAGATTGATCGCAGCTTCTTGCTTCGCCTTGTCC
>JAYVQB010000008.1:0-3204 GCA_043757085.1 Verrucomicrobiota bacterium | reverse complement strand
CGCCAGCCGCTGCGCCCAATGGCGACATCTTGACGCCTGCGCAAGTCGCGCAAACCCTGGGAGTGACCGAGCAGGATGTGATCGCCAGCATTGATGCGGGTGATCTCAAAGGTAAAAAAATTGGCACGCAATATCGCATCACCAAAGCGGCTCTGGATGAGTTTCTAGCGCACTGATTGATCTAACTCAACAGGCGGGGAAGGTGAATTCTCTTTCCTCGTCCGTTGTGATTTTATTGGAACGCCTTTATGAGCGAGATTACGGCCCAGCGAAAATTTCCCTGTCCCGCTTGCGGCGCGGAAGCGGAATGGAATCCGGCCAAGCAAAAACTTGTCTGCCCTTTCTGCGGTGCGGAGTCAGCCGCCGACATCAAGAGCGACGGCACGCTCGTCGAAGAAAGTGACTTGATCGCCGCGCTGAAGTCATTGCCCGAAGACCAGCGCGGCTGGGACTCGGCGAAGAAGACGGTGCGCTGCCAGAATTGCAATGCGATTTCCGTCTTCGATGCTACGCGAGTCGCCCAGCGTTGCGACTTCTGCGGCTCGCCTTCCTTGATTGCGGTGGATGATCAGAAAGCGCCCATTCGTCCCACGGGTTTGCTGCCATTCACATTTCCTGAGAGCAAGGTGCGCGATGCGATGCGTGCATGGTTTGGCAGTCATTGGTTTGCGCCTGGCACCCTCGGGCAGAAGGCGCTCACGGATACGGTGAAAGGACTTTACATTCCCTACTGGACCTTCGACGCCCATGTCACCGCGCAATGGACGGCTGAGGCGGGTTATCATTACACGGAGACGGACAGTGAAGGCCGCAGCGAACAGCGCACCCGGTGGGAGTATGCCAGTGGATCGGTTGAAAATTTCTTCGACGACGTTCTAGTGCCTGCATCCAAGGGGGTGCGAGCGAAACTGCTGGTGGACTTGGAGCCGTTTCCCACAACGACCGAGATCAAACCTTATGACCCCGCCTATCTCTCCGGCTGGGTGGCGGAGCAATATCAAATTGATCTCCACGCCGCTGCGCAAGATTCCCGCAATCGCATGGATGCCGAATTGAAGCGCATGTGTATCGCACAAATTCCCGGCGACACTTATCGAAATCTCGACATCGCGTCGGACTATTCCGCGCAGACTTTCAAGCACGTTTTGCTTCCGGTGTGGCTCGCGACTTACAATTACGGCACACGGAATTTCCAAGTCACTGTCAATGGCTTTACCGGAAAGGTTGCCGGCGAATATCCTTTGAGCTGGATCAAGGTCACGCTGGCTGTTATTGCGGGCCTCATCATCCTGCTCATCATCTTGCGCTTGCAGGGGCATCATCGTTAAAGTAACTCCTGACCTCCACTGTCAGCCCCTGCCGCGCCATTGAGCATGTCATTTCTGCAAAGACTATCCAAACATCAATGGTTCTGGCTTTTGCCGCTGTTGTTTGTGGTAACACCCTTGTGGATGGCGTGGAATTTCACCTGCATGGTGCCTCATGCTGATCACTGGATGATGGCGGGAGTGCCGTATTTTAATTGGGAAGACGGTAAAACAACTTTCTGGGGTGCCCTGTATTCTCAAGGAAACGACAGCCGCTATGTTGTCTCGACTCTGTTGGAATTTATCATCATACGTTTTGCAAAATGGGATCTTCGGTTTGAGTCCCTTCTTTGTGTCATGCTGGCAACTGGTAGTGCCGTGTGCGTCATACGTTTGTTTCGCGGATTGCATCACAGTGCTTTGACATGGCTGGGAACGGTGCTGTCCTGCCTCCTGATTTTGTCTCCTCAGCAATGGATGAACTGGACTTTCGGTGTTCAGATTTGCTATGCCGCAGTTGTTCTGAGCACCCTAGGTGTGGTCGTTGTGTTTCAGACCAAATGGCCGCTGGTGCTTCGTTCCTTTGCAGGAGCCGTGCTCGCCATCATTGCAACGCACTCATTCATTAATGGCTGGTTAGCCTGGATGATCGGACTGGTATTTCTCATTCGTGAAACATGGGGAGGTATTCATAGCCGTCGCGAGACACTGCTCGCATATCTTTTATGGTTGGTGCTTTTCGCAGCCACTTTTTTTGCCTATTTTTCCGGCTATGGCGTAGGGCCTCAGCCTTCTGGAGGCGTCTCACTCGCAGAGCGGTTGCTTGCGGAACCGCAGTTGTTTCTGGTCTTTTTTGTGTCGGTGCTTGGATCTCCGTTTTCAGATGGATGGGCCACGTGGGATCGGGAAACGCGTGTGCAGTTGACTCATGCCATTGGGCCTGCCGTAGGAGTAATCGCTTTGATCTTGTTCGTGGTCGCATTGTTCACGATTGTTAAACGCGGATGGGCTGTGCATGGCAAAAGGATTTTCCCTTTTGTCGTGCTCGCTTTCTGGGGACTGGCCAACGCCGGGGCGATTGCATTGGGGAGGACGGGCATGGCAATTTCAGATCCCTTCCAGAACCGGTATCTTGCCTATATTGTCTGGTTTCATATTGGACTGATGGCCATGTTATTAGTCGCGGAGGGCAAGGCGTGGAAATGGATTCGCACCATCTGGCTTTGTTTCGTGGCTTACGGTTGTGTCATTGGGTTCATTCAGGGTATGCGTGGCGGAGAGCGTGATTATCGACAAAATCGCATCATGACCGCTTCAGTGATGATGCGCAATGTTGCACCGGAGCCAGTTTATTTGGATGCGGTGATGCCTCTCGGCGGACCGTATTTGTTGCAATGTCTTGACCGACTTGAGCGCATGGATTGTCTCCACGTTTCCACCTTGCATAGTAATCTGGTAAAAAATGCGCCTTTGAATATCGCACTCGCCAAGGGGGAGTTAAAAGGTGGTCGCGTGGAGGCGGGGCGCGTGATGTTGGAAGGGTGGGCCATGGAACTTCCATCTCATCAGATGGCTGATGCCATCGCGATTTCTTATCAGCCTGAAGGTGGTGAGGAAAAATGGTTTGGTATTGCCCAACGGCGCATCGTTAAGGCGAAATTAAGCATTAAACTTCAGGCCAAAGCCTTCGAGCAACGTATCGGTTGGGGATATGCCATGCCCACTGGCAGGGAAAAGACAGCATTTACCGAACAGCCGAATCCATTTAAAGCTGTATCTCTACCCGGTGGAAAAACTACTTTCCGGGCTTATGCCTGCGACTTAGACACTGGCAGTTTTAGTCCGCTTGAAGGCGCATTTACCGCAGAATTGCCTTGATGCAGCAGCGCCTTGTTTG
>JAYVQB010000007.1:0-3219 GCA_043757085.1 Verrucomicrobiota bacterium | reverse complement strand
TCCTCTGGACATCTCCTAACTTCACCCAAATCTCTGCGTTCTCTGCGCCCTCTCGCGGCCATTTTTCATCTCTTTTTTAATTCATATTACAATTCATCATGACACACACTTCCCTCATCGTCACCACCACCAACGACATCGCTGGAACTCAGATCGCCAATTATCTTGGCGTCGTGCGCGGCCTTGTCGTTCGCACGCCTAACATCGGCGCGTCCATCCTCGGCGGATTGAAATCGCTCTTGGGCGGGAACATCAGCCAGTTCTCCAAAGTGTGCGAAGCCGCGCGGCAGCAGGCCTTTGACTTGATGGTGCAACACGCGCAAGAACTTGGGGCAGATGCGATCATCGGGATGCGTTATGACGCCACCGAGTTTGCGCAGGGCGCGACCGAAGTTCTGGCTTACGGCACAGCAGTGAAACTGGCGCGTTGATTTGATCGAGCACGGATGGTTTGCGAGATGCGCCCTAGCGTGCATCTTCCACGCTCCCCATGCCCGAACTCGACAAGACCTACACGCCCACAGAAGTCGAAGCCCGTTGGTATCAGCAATGGCTTGATGACAACGCTTTCACCGCCCATCCCGCGCGCGTCAGCGACAAGCGCCCGGCCTATTCCGTCGTCATCCCGCCGCCGAACGTCACGGGCATTCTCACGCTCGGGCATGTGCTGAACAACACCATCCAGGACATCCTTTGCCGTCGCGCGCGGATGCTGGGCAAGGAAGTGCTCTGGCTTCCCGGCACCGATCACGCAGGCATCGCCACGCAGAACGTGGTGGAGAAGAATTTGAAAAAGCAGGGCGCGATCAAGCATCGCGATGACCTTGGCCGCGAGAAGCTCGTGGAGAAAATTTGGGAATGGAAGGAGAAGCACGGCGGTATCATTATCCAGCAGTTGAAGAAGCTCGGCGCGAGCTGCGACTGGAGCCGTGAGCGATTCACGATGGATGAGGACTACTCACGCTGCGTGCAGCGCGTGTTCGTCGATCTTTATAAAAAGGGACTCATCTATCGCGGCAAGCGCATGGTGAACTGGTGTCCGTCCAGCCTCACCGCGCTCAGCGATGAAGAAGTGACGATGAAGCCGCAGAACGCGGTGATGTATTATTTTCAAGTCGAGGTCATGGAAGATGCGCCATGTCAGGCAGAGCGCATTGACACCGATGCGGACTTGCCCGATGATAAGTCTCATGAGCGTCCGCCAGTCGATCCCAGACTCCAAATCCCGAGCTACATCTGCCGAAGCCACTTCAGCGATGGACGACGGGCGCATCTCGCTGCCGCTAACCGACGCCGAATGGGGCAAGCAGAGGCTTTATGTCGAAAGCTTGTCGGAGATGGATCGTCTGAAGCTGGCGTTCCTTGGGCCGGAATCGCTGCAGCAACCGCAGAGATAGGTCTGCCGCTCATTGATCTGGCGACTTTGGGATTGTCTGAAGACACGGATGGTGTGTTTCAGTCTGGACATGGCGATTTGACCCGTCTCAATTCAGGTGCTGAGGCCCAGCCGTTTCTAGCAGCACAGCAGGGTGTCGTTTACAAGATAATTGCGGGGCATCGCGATGGCTTTGGCAAGGCGCTGCGTGTCAGCTTTGATCAACTGACGGGCACATGGCACAGCGAACCGACCGCGAACATGGTGTTGGGTATGCTGGCAAAGCTGAACTTGCTTCACGAGATCGGTGGACTGCCGACGGAACTGGTTGGCATCACGAGCACGGCGGACTGGATCATCAAGCAACCACAATGCGCCACCATCAACAGCGACAGTTTTGCAGCGGCCCGTGCTGAAGCCGTCGCGCGTGTGGGTGGCGTGCAAATCGCTGAGCCATCACTCGCTGATCTGCGCATCGTATGGCATCGTGATACCGCTTGGTTCATCGGCGATCTTCATGCCAAGAACATCATGCGTGATCATCAAGGCCGCGCCGTCATCATCGATGCGCTCGTCTGCAAGGTTACTAGTGACATGCTCGCAAACTCCGCAGCATTGAAACGCGCCGTCGATGAAGCAAAGACCAAGGCCACTGGGGCATCCGACTCTGCCACCCTCGGTTTGTTTGCGGAACAAGTGCCATCGCAACAGCGCGTGCTCACCATTGCTACCACGCGCCCCGAGGTGATCCCCGGCGACCAAGCCATCGCGGTGAATCCGAAAGACCCGCGCTATGCTCATCTCATCGGCAAACACGCGCGGCGCCCGCTGCCCTTGGAAGATCAGGCCGCGTTGCCGATCATCGGGGACGAGCATGTGGATTTCGAGTTCGGCACCGGTGTGCTGAAGGTCACGCCCGCGCATGACAAGGCGGACTTTGAGATTGCGCAACGCCACGGTTTGCCCGCAGTCGATGTGATGCATCCGAACGGTGTGCTGAATGAACTCGCCGGAAAAGATTTAGTGGGCATGGAACGATTCGCTGCGCGCAAGCGTGCTGCGGAGTTGCTCGCGGAGATTGGCTCGCTGGTGAAGGAAGAGCCTTATCAAAATAACGTCGGCTACTCCGAACGCGCTGATGTGCCAATCGAATCACGTTTGAGCGAGCAGTGGTTTTTGAAATACCCGAGTGTGGAGCAGGCAAGGGCTTGTGTCAGTCAAGGGAGCGCGGGCGTCTCGCCCGTGCCTTTATCAGATGAATGCACGGGCGAAACGCCCGCGCTCCTTTCGCCAATGCGCTTCTTCCCCGACCGCTGGGCGAAGGTCTATGATCACTGGATGGGTGGTCTGCAAGACTGGTGCATCTCGCGCCAGTTGTGGTGGGGACATCGGGTGCCAGTGTGGAGCAGAAAACTTCAAATCAACAAGTGGAAGCTGCACCAACAATTGCAGGAGTGGGACGATTTGGATGATCTTGTTTTCGATGACAACCCATCCGGAACATTAAAGATATTTAGAGTAAAAGACGGGAGCGAGTTGGATTTATCCAGTGGGGAATTTGCTGCCAATGAATTAATAGAGGACGACTTGGATGTAGTAATTTACGTTTCGACAACAGACGAGCCACACTGCCAGTGGTTAGTAACAAATTGCGGCTTCACCCAAGACCCCGACGTCCTCGACACCTGGTTCAGCTCCTGGCTCTGGCCTTTCGCCACGATGGGCTGGCCGGACAAGACCGACACGCTCGCCAAATTCTACCCGACCACCGACCTCGTCACCGGGCCGGACATCATCTTCTTCTGGGTCGCGCGGATGATCATGGCGGGCTTCGAGTGGATGGG
>JAYVQB010000006.1:0-3228 GCA_043757085.1 Verrucomicrobiota bacterium | reverse complement strand
TGAAAATCCTCCGCCCAGTCCTCGCGTTTTGTTTTGCCAGTTTTGCCTTTGCAGAAACTCCTGCCGCAGCCCCTCAAGAATCCGCATTACTCACCAACATCCGCCAGCTCACATTCGAGGGGAAGCGCAGTGGTGAGGGATACTTCAGTGCGGATGGGAAAAAGATGATCTTCCAGAGCGAGCGCGAGGCGGGAAATCCGTTTTATCAAATCTATCTACTTGATCTCGAAACTGGCGACACGCAACGCATCTCGCCGGGTGCGGGTAAGACGACTTGCGCGTGGATTCATCCGGACGGGCAGCGGGTGATGTTCGCCAGCACGCATCTCGATGCTGAGTCGAAGGCGAAACAGGAGGCGGAATACAAAGAACGTGCGAGCGCAAGGGTGCGCCGCTATGCGTGGGACTACGATGAGACCTTCGATATTTTCGAGTTCGATCTGAACACAAAATCGCTGAAGCAACTCACGCATGAGCGCGGCTATGACGCAGAAGGCTGCTACTCGCCTAATGGAAAGAAGATTGTGTTCGCGAGCAATCGCGCGGCTTACTCAGAGAAGCTCAGCGCAGCGGATGAGGAGCGTCTGAAGATCGACAAGCAATATTTCATGGACCTCTACATCATGGATGCAGATGGCTCGAACGTGAAGCAGCTCACGAACGTGCCCGGCTACGACGGCGGGCCGTTTTTCAGCGCGGATGGCAAGAGGATTTGCTGGCGTCGTTTCAGCGAGAAAGGTGATACGGCGGAAATCTACACAATGAACACCGCGGGCACGGATCAGCGTCAGATCACACACGTCGGTGCGATGTCGTGGGCGCCCTATTTTCATCCCAGCGGCGACTACCTCATCTTCACGAACAACACCCAGGGCTTTCAGAATTTCGAACTCTTCATCGTGGATGCGCAGGGCAAGCATGACCCCGTGCGTGTCACTTACACTGACGGTTTCGATGGCCTGCCAGTGTTTTCGCCCGATGGCGAAAAGCTCGCTTGGACCAGCGGACGCGGATCAGGCGGTGCTTCGCAAATTTATACAGCGGAGTGGAATGATGCGGCCGCGCGGAAGGCACTTGGTTTGGACGGAGGCCAGAAATCAGAGGTCGGAAGTCAGAAGCCAGAAGTCACGCCGGATTTCTCCAAGACCACTGCTGACATCACGCCTGCGGACATGAAGCAACATGTGACTTATTTGGCGAGCGATGAACTTGAAGGCCGACTCACTGGAACTAATGGCGAGAAACTCGCGACGCAATACGTCGCAGATGCATTCGCGAAAATTGGCCTGCAACCAATGGGCGACAAAGACACATGGTTTGAGAACTTTGATTTCACGGCAGGTGTCGCGCTGGGGAAGGGGAACTCCCTCTTGTTTCACGATCTGGCCCTCACGGGTTCTGTTGGATTTGTCATCGAGAAGGACTGGCGACCTCTTTCCTTTTCACAGACAGGCGACTTCAAAGACGCGGGCGTCATCTTCGCTGGCTACGGAATCGAAACACCCGAAGACGCGCTGGATGGCGATGGTAAAAAGATTGAGCCTTACAGCAGCTATGCTCATCTCGATGTGAAGGACAAATGGGTGCTCATGCTGCGCTACCAGCCCGAGGGCGTTGATCAGCATCGCAAGAATGAACTCACGCGATATTCCAGTCTCCGCTTCAAGGCGCTGACGGCACGACAAAAAGGAGCACGCGGCATCATTGTTGCCAGTGGTCCGAACAGCAAGGTCATCGAGCAACTG
The DNA here is from genome assembly GCA_043757085.1 of Verrucomicrobiota bacterium. Lineage (GTDB taxonomy): Bacteria > Verrucomicrobiota > Verrucomicrobiia > Verrucomicrobiales > Verrucomicrobiaceae > VFKE01. The sequence goes on along the minus strand of JAYVQB010000006.1, from coordinate 1,483 downwards.
GTGCCGATGGGCTTCGATGCGTCGCTGGCTTCATCGGGTATCGCCGCTATCAGCATGACTGATTCAGTGGCGGACACTTTTCTTAAATTTGCCGGAAAAAATTTGAAGGAGTTGCAGGACAAACTCGATACTGGCGACTTGATGGGAGGCATCGAATGCAAGGGTGTCGAACTCGCAGCGAACATCGCGATCGAGCAGGAGAAGAAACAAGGCCGCAATGTCCTCGGCATTCTGCCCGCAGGCGCAGAACCGAATGGTCACATCGCGCCATTGATTGTCTGTGCACACGTCGATCATCTTGGCAGCAACGGCGGCTCCAACTCGCGCGCGAAGGGCGATGACGTGAAGAAAATTCACCACGGCGCGGATGACAATGCGAGCGGTGTCGCTGGAGTCTTGGAGATCGCGCAGTGGCTCGCGGATCAGAAGAAGCAGAGCAAGCTTGTGTTAAAACGAGACATCATTTTCGCCGCATGGTCGGGCGAGGAGCTAGGTTTGCTCGGCTCGAATCATTTCGTCGAGGATTTTGCCAAGATGTTCAAGGGCGATGCCAATGCGAAACTCGGCGGACTCTTCGCGGCGTGTCTGAACATGGATATGATCGGGCGCTTTAACAAAACGCTCGTGCTTCAAGGTGTCGGCAGCAGCAGCGTTTGGCTGAAGGAAATCGAGCAACGCAATGCCGTAACCGGTTTGCCAATCACGACGCAGAACGACGCGCATCTGCCGACTGACTCGACCACGTTTTACCTTCGCGGCATACCGACGTTGAATGCCTTCACGGGCGCGCATGAAGATTATCACATGCCGAGCGACACCGCCGACAAGATCAATTACGAGAAGGCCGCACAGATCGCCAAGTTGATGGGGTTGGTTGCGCGCTCACTTGGAACATCGGAAGCTGCGCCGGATTACATTGCGATGGAAGCGCCAAAAAACCAAGGTGCTCGCACCGGGCTTCGGGTTTATCTCGGCACCATTCCTGATTACGCGCAGGGCGACATCAAAGGCGTGAAGCTCAGTGGCGTCTCGCCCGTCGGCCCCGCCGCGAAGGCTGGAGTAAAAGCCGGAGACATCATCATCAAGCTCGGTGGCAAGGATATTCAAAACATCTATGACTACACCTATGTTATGGGCGACCTGAAGATTGGCGTCGAAACTGGCATCACGGTTTTGCGCGAGGGGAAGTCGGTTGAGATCAAGCTCACACCGGGGTCGAGAGATTGATTTAAAATGAGAAGGAGCGCGATGGTTTTGGGGGCTGCCAGCCCTCGCATGAATGAGGGCTGGCAGCCCCCAACACGTATGGCGAGTAGGCTTCGCCATGCACGCGCTCCTTCTGCTTTTGAGGATGCATTGACATCTCCCATATTTATGGGAGCATTCCATAGTGAAAACCACGTTTGAACTTCCTGACAGTCTTTTCCGCAGCGCGAAGGCAACGGCAGCCAGTGCGGGCATGTCTTTGCGTGAATTATTCACC
>JAYVQB010000005.1:0-12707 GCA_043757085.1 Verrucomicrobiota bacterium | reverse complement strand
TGCCATCAAGGACATTCAGGCACTTGCCGACAAGGGTGACAAGGATGCGCAATATTCGGTTGGCCTCTTCCTTTCACAAAGCAAGGAGCAGGGTGCTTTGGAAAAGGTTCTCGAAAATTACAGCAAGGCAGCCAACCAGGGTCAGGTGCAAGCCATGAACAACCTTGGTTTCATCATCGCGGGTTCATCCAAGGAACCTGAAAAACAGAAAGAGGGGATTGCTTGGATCAAAAAGGCCAGCGACCTTGGCAACAACCCCGCCCGTCGCAACATGGCCCAGATTTATCTCAATGGGATGGCGGGCATGCCCAAAGACGTGGCTGCAGCGGAAAAGCTTCTTGTGACTGCCGCTGGTGAAAAAGACTGGGATGCAGCCTACTTGCTCAGCCAGTTCTATATGGGCGCTGGTGGAAAAGACAAACAGGATGACAAACAAGGCTTTGACTACCTGAACAAGGCTGCCACCGGTGGCAATGCCAACGCACTGGACGCCCTCGGTTCCCTCTACCTGCAAGGCGGCAAGGTTGGTGCCATAGAAATCAAGGCTGACATCAAAACGGCCATTGATAAATTCAAAGCACTTGCTGATCAGAAAAATCCGGTCGGACTCCGCAAAATGGCGACCATCTTGGAACAGGGTCTGCCCGATGCCGGTGTAGTAAAAGATTTTAAAAAGGCTTTTGAATACTATGCGGCGGCAGCGCAAGGCAATGATGCATTCGCCCTGTTCCGTCTCGGTTCCTTCTACGATACCGGAGTCAAGCTTGACCCTAAGAGTGATAAAGCAGATGTGGAACCCAATCCCGCTTCCGCTCTAAACCTCTACCGGCTCGCTGCGCAAAACAACTTCCCCCTAGCCAGCTATAACGTCGGCGTGTTCTACGAACAAGGCCGCGCGGTGGACAAGGACCTCCAGAAGGCATTTGCCTATTATAGCCAGGCTGCCCAGGCAGGTGTCGCCATCGCCATGCAGAAAGTCGGCGAGTTTTATCTTAACGGCATCGGCACCATCAAAGATCCCGTAGCCGCAGCCGGATGGTTCTCTCGCAGCGCCGCCAGCGGCCTGCCAGAAGGACATCTGAGCTATGGCATCGTCACCGAGGCCGGACTGATTGAGAAAGACAGTCCCTTCTACGCCGCTGCTGACAGCTACATGCAGGCAGCCGACAGCGTGAACGCCAGCGACACCGTGAAGCTCAATGCCTTCGTCCGCCTAGGCCTGCTTTATGCCCGCGGCGTCATGGTTCCCAAGAACGATTCGCCCAAACCCGATTTCGAGCGCGCCTACGTCTTCCTGCAACAGGCCGTTGATATTGATCCCAAGAACGCTCAAGCCATCGCCCTGCGTGATGAGGCCGCCAAAAAAATCGATCCTGCCATCAAGAAAAAGGCAGATGAAACCATTGCCCAGATGATGAAAGATCGCGAGGCTCGCAAGGCCAAGGCAGCAGCCCAGTCCCCACCCGCCGAGACTCCAACAGGCAGACCGACTGACAAACCCCCGACGGGCACGACAAAGCCGAAGAAGCCGGCCACACGTTGATTCAGGCTTCGTCAAAAAGCACTTCATCCAAATGCCCGCGCTGGATTTTCCAGTGCGGGCATTTTTTTGCTCATCAAGATCATCAGAAATTGCTTGTCACTGTCCCCGGCACGATTATGATCACACTCCTCCGGAAACGGGGCATTAGCTCAGTTGGTAGAGCGCCTGCATGGCATGCAGGAGGTCAGCGGTTCGAACCCGCTATGCTCCACCACCAAGAAAACTTGAAATAATGGAAGGCTGCAAAAATGGGGGATTACCATCTGCGGCCTTGATGTTGGTCGCTTCCATTTTGTAATCATTGCTGCAGCATCGCATGATTCCCATTTTCCAGCGTTCCAACTTCCCGTGGAAGTCGCTGGAGCGGGTGACGCGATTCGAACGCGCGACATCTTCCTTGGCAAGGAAGTGCTCTACCACTGAGCTACACCCGCATTATTGCGGATGGTAATAGTGACGGATTAGCTTGTTCTTTCAAGTCGAAATTGCCAAAAACTTCGCTATGGTCGCGGGCTATGAACAAACTGGACGAAATCATCGCCCATAAACACACTGAATTGCAACGCCTTCTGCCACGCATGGAGAAACTGCGCGTTGCCGCTTCAGCGCGGGATGATTTCCGCTCGCTGGCGGATTCGCTCCGGGCCGATGAATCCAGACTGGGGCTGATCGCCGAGGTCAAAAAAGCATCGCCATCCGTCGGCGTTATCCAGCCGAACTTTGATTATCTCACCATTGCCCGCGCTTATGAAAAAGGTGGAGCCAGTGCCATCTCCGTGCTCACGGATGAAAAATATTTCCAAGGGCGACTGGAATATCTCACCACCATCCGCGCCGAACTCGGCATCCCGGTTTTGCGGAAAGACTTCATCATTCACGAAGCGCAAATTTTTGAAGCCGTAGTCGCTGGCGCAGACGCCATTCTTCTGATCGTAGCCGCGCTGGATCAGCCCACGCTGGAGCATCTTCTGGAGACCGCCCATTCTTTTCAACTAGATGTGCTGATGGAAGTCCACGACTTGCCAGAGCTGGATCGCGCTCTGCAAACGGATGTCCGCATCATTGGCGTCAACAATCGCAACCTCAAAACATTCATCGTGGACCTCGCGACCACAGAAGCGTTGATCGAGGAAGTGCCAGATGACATCATCCTTGTCAGCGAAAGCGGCATCAAGTCCGTGGAAGATGCACGGAAACTCGCCGATGCCGGAGTCGATGCTCTCTTGGTGGGAGAAACACTGATGCGCAGTAAGCATCCCATCCAGATGGTTCGGGAGCTGATGGCCGCGAAGAGCTTCTTGATTTAATACGCATATTCATTGCGCCAAGTTCATCATGTTGTCATCATTGATCTCAACCGCACCCTTTCTGTCCAACATCCATCGAACTTCCCGTCGAGCAATCATCTTGTTCTCAGTGGTGCTTGTTTTTCTACGCCTCTGGTATGTTTACCATCTGCGGGTTGACCAGGATGAACCGCAGCATCTCCACACGATCTGGGCCATCGGTTCAGGGCAGTTGCTCTATCGTGAAGTTTTCGACAATCACATGCCGCTCTTTCATTTCCTCTGCACGCCCCTGATGCAGTGGATTGGTGAGCGCAGCGACATCGTGATGGTGATGCGACTGGCTGTGGTGCCGCTTTTCTTTGCCATGCTTGCGCTGGTTTATGCGATCACCTACGCCCTTTACGATGACAAAGCGACGGCATCATGGGCGGCACTGATTACCGGCTTGTTTCCGGTTTTCCTTTTCACAGGCACGGAGTTCCGCCCCGACCAGTTTTGGGTTTTGCTGTGGCTGGGTGCGCTGCTGGTGCTGATTCGCGGGCGATTAAATGCCGTGCGCTGCTTCTCTGCCGGATTGCTTCTCGGTCTTGCCTTTGCCGTCTCCATGAAAACTGTGCTGATGGTAGCCTCGCTTTTGGTGGGAGCCGTTATTTCATGGTTCTATGTGAGACACAAACCGGGGTTTCAAACAATATTCAGGCTTGCTAGTGCGCTGGTCGCTGGAATGACGGTGGCACCTGCCGCCATCTTGGTGTGGTTTGCTGCTCATGGCCAATTGGCCTCGTTCTGGTATTGCGTAATGGAGCACAATGTGCGCTACGCCCACCAAGCCTCCAATCTGGCGTGGATTCGCGCCTTTGTCTTTCCCGCTGGACTCCTGCTCATACTTTGGCGTTCGCGTGTGATGTTCCGTTTTTCTGATTCACCAGAAACTGAAATACGTCGCATTTTCATCGTCGCGAGCGGCGGTATTTACTTCTCGATACTGTTCGCATTCTGGCCGGTGCTAAACAATGAAACCTATCTTCCAGGACTTGCCATTCTGACGCCACCCATTGCGGCATTTCTCACTTCATTGCGAAGAATGACTTGCTGGCCGGTGATGTTCGCAACAATGGAATTGCTCATGGTGCTTATCGCCCGTCCTTTGCGCATGAGTGTTCCGACAACAGAAAATAAACTGGTTGGACAGATTCTCGCCCTTACAAAGCAAGATGAATATGTCATGGATGAAACTGGTGAAAGTATATTTCGCAAGCGTCCGTGTTATCTGTTGATGGAAACACTCACCCGCGACGCGATGAAGCGCGGCGTCTTGACCGATACCATCCCTGACGATATCGCCGCTACTGGAACTACTGTTGTAGTAAGGCAAGGCCAGTATTCGCCCAAAACGCATGCGTTTTTGGATGACAATTTCCTGCCTTTGGGCAGTCTGCTGGTTGCTGGCCGCGAGATACGCATTGATCCCGCCGTGAGCAGTAGCGTAGATTGCGCCATCGCCGTTCCCGCAAAATATGCGCTTTATTCACTAAATGGAGAACTTGATGTGACGCTCGATGGAATTCCCTATACTGCCCCGCGTTTTCTTGGTGTAGGGCATCATCAAATCGTAAACAATGGCAAAAAAGTCATTTTGATTGCCGTATGGGAACGCGCACTCCAACACGGCTTCATTTACCCGCCCGATGATTGAATTTGAATGCCATCATTTGCGCACTTCAAAAACTGCAAGGGCGGGACGCCCTTGCTACTTACGGAATCGCCTCGGCCTTTTCCACAAACCAGCGCTCGGCGTCGAAGGCGGTGCTGTCGTCCTGAAGATTGATAGACTGCAGTTCCTTTTTGGATTCCCAAGGCACGAGGGTGAGGCGGTAGCGCTGGCCGGTGCCGAATGATGCGGTGGGTTGCATGATCTTCTCTTTGAATGTCCACTGGATGCCGAGCACTTGTTTGTTCTCAAGTTTGCCGCTGACGACTTTCTCCACATCGTAAAGCGCGGTGTGCAATGCATTGCGATAGGGCGAACCATTGGGGTCTTGATTCTTTGATTTTTCCACGAGCTTGGCTTCGATCACGACTGGAGCATAGACTGGAACTGATGTGGTGGTTGCTGCATCGGGGCTGTGCTTGGGATTGAACTGCACATTGGCCCACTCGATGTTGGCATCGCGGGCGGCGTTTCTGGAGAGTAGAAGGTCACGCGCGGCGATGACCCAGATGACGAGCTTCTTCGAGCGCACTTCATCGTCGTAACGCGCGGCGAGGGCTTTGCGCACGCCGGTGGAGCCTTTGCCGTTCATGGCGATGACATCAAGCGACTGTTGCAGGAGCAAACTTAGGTGCTGGGCGAAACCGGCGCGAATCCGCTCGGCGGGCTTCGCGGGCTTCTCGAAACCGAGCGTGGGATCGTCGAAGACGTTGACGAAACTGTCGCCCAAGAGCACGACGGGCGAGCTTTTGTTTTCTGTGCCCTCGCCGATTACTTTGAGGAATACACGTTCAGGGGCGAAACTTTCGTGCGGGTTTTTCAGGTCGAGCATCTTCACCAGATCGCCCATGCTCTCGCGGTCAGCACCGTCCACGGCCCTGATGTCAGTGGGCATGATCGACAGGGATTGTGAGTGATTTTTTTTCACGTGTTCGGCGACCTTCTCGGCGACGAGGCGCATAGCCTCTGGCGTCCAGTGAGTGTCTTGTTTTAAGAAGACATCCATTAACTCCTTTGACTCGGCGTCAGCCTGCGCAATGGCGGCTTTGTCTTTGGGGTCCGGCTGGCGGATGAAGACATGTTTGCGCTTGTCGCGCAACGCGGCCAGATCGCGCGTCAGGTCCAGCACATCGATGCCGCCGGCACGGAGTTCCTTGTAAAATTCTGGCGCGTCAGGGTGCGTGATCCAATCATAATTCGTGATGCCGAAAATATATTCGGAATAGAGCATCGACTTGAGTGGCACGGGAACGATGAGCAGATCAATGCCACGTTCCTTGAGTTGTGAGGCGAACTCGGAGACGACAGATTTGGCCTCGCTCTGTTTTGCGAGTTCCGGGTCTTTCATCACACTGAACGGCTCTGGCTTGAGCGGCCCGTAACCGGTGATGGATTTCAAATCCGGCTGATAGAAGAGCACGTCGTTGTAACCGATGAAGACCTTGTGGTTGCCTTCGCCGGCGATGTTTGTCATCCAGCTCTGGACGGTGTGACGCATGGCCACGGCAAAGCCGGAATGCTCCATGCTTTTTTCCACATCGCTCAAATGCTCCACGAGTTTCACCCCGGACGGCCAGTGAAAAAGTTTTACGGCTGGTGTGTCGTGCCAATGGCCTTTGACGGCCTGCGCGATGTGCTCCCACATCGGCGGAATCCAGAGCACGGCCATGAAGACGACGGCGAAGATTCGCGCGACGCCCTTGCGGATATCAAAGACCGCTTTGCAGCGTTCTTCTGCGTAGGGGTTGTGCATCTGGGACATCTAATGAAAGGATGAAGGATGAGGGATGAAGGATGAAGGATGCAAGATCAGAATTGGAAATAGAGGAAGGGACTGTGTCCACGGGCGAACATCATGGCCACGGCAGCGATGAACAGGAGAAGACCGATGATGGCCTTCCACAAGGTGAAGCGATGCAAAATGGTCTGGGTGTTCGGCATGAACCAGACGCCGATCGCGCAAATGGAAAGCTGGAGGATATTAAAGCCGCGCAGTAGTTCAGACTGCAGAAGCAACGCTGTTGGCTTGATTTCGGCCGTGCCAAACATCGCCCCGAGATACTGCATGGCGGTGGTGAAATTCTCTGCCCGGAAGAAGACCCAGGTGATGAGTAAGATGAAGAATGTGAGGGGAATCTTCAGCAGCGATGGCGCATGGCCGTAGATCGAATTCTTTCCCATAAGCCGTTCCAGCGCGAGCATCCCGCCGTGGATTGCGCCCCAGATGACGAAGGTCCATTGCGCCCCATGCCACAGGCCGCCGATGAGCATGGTGAGCATGAGGTTCACATAGGTGCGGAGGTGGCCCTTGCGATTTCCGCCGAGAGGAATGTAGAGATAATCCCGTAGAAAAGTGGAGAGCGAAATGTGCCAGCGTCGCCAGAAATCCGTGATGCTGACGCTCTTGTAAGGCGAGGCGAAGTTCTCGATGAAATAGAAACCAAGAGTGCGGGCGAGACCGACAGCGATGTCTGAGTAAGCGGAGAAATCGAAGTAAATCTGGAAGGCATAGGCGATAACGCCGATCCATGCCATTGTCGTCGTGAGCGAACCCGCACCGGCACCGAAAGCTCCATCGGCAATGGCTCCCATCGGATCAGCCAGCAGGATTTTTTTGGACAGGCCAAAGCCGAATCGCGTCAGCCCCAGCGCAAAGCCTTCCGCAGTCTCCACGCGGCTTCGCATCTGCTCGGCAATGATGCCGTAACGCACGATGGGGCCAGCGACGAGATGCGGGAATAACGAAACAAAACATGCGAAATCGAGATACGAATCCGCAGGTTTCGCATGGCCACGATAGAGGTCGATGCAATAGCTCAGGCTTTGGAAGACATAAAACGAGATGCCGACCGGCAAGATGATATTGCGGAAGAATTCCGGCACGGGGATCATCTGCCAGTGCATCCAGTTGGCCATTCCCTGCGCACTCTCGATGGCAAAGGCCGTGTATTTAAAGAAGGCCAGCACCGCGAGGTTTGAAGTGACGGAGAGCAAGACGCCAAGTTTCTTCCGGGCGAGATTATCTCCCGCATTGACGATCATTTTGCCCAGATTGTAATCCACCAGCGTAGTTCCAAGCATCAGCAGCGTGAACCAGGGATTCCACCAGCCGTAGAAGATGTATCCGCAGCAGGTGAGGAAGGAATGCCGCACCACCCGGATCTTCGGCAGCAGGTGGTAGATGGTCACTACCAGCGGCAGGAAATAGAAGATGAAAATGTGGGAGCTGAAGACCATCGTGACGGGTTGGCTGACAAGGTTGTGCCGCATTAGCCAATGAACGCAGCGCTCAACTTTGAAGGCGCGTGTTCCTAGCTCCAATCAATCTTCACGTCAATCATTTGAGGCGCCGCCGATCAATCAGCCGCTTGGTTTCTACGGCGTAGAAGAGCGGCATGCCAAAGTTGTCGCTGTCCGAGACCAGCCTCTGTCCTTCGAGCTGGGGCTGATCGGAGAATTTTTCAAGCGTCAGGCGGTAGCTGCTTCCGATCTTGGAATTTATTTTGGCATATTGTGAATTGAGTAGTCCCCATTGGCATACTTGAATTTTTTTGTCGGCGAGACTGCCCTCTGTCACTTGCTCGATTTCATATTCGTTCACAATCAGTGCGCTTGTGTAGGGCGCGATGGATTCCAGTGTGGGCGACTGGGTCACCGATAGCAACCGCGCGGTCACTTTCACCTGTTCCGGGGGTTTGCGGTTTTTGAGTTTTTCCTGAAACGCAGCCCAGTGCTGAGCGGCATTCTCCGCCGTCAGCACGCGGTTGAAGATGGCGACTCCTTCCAGTTTGCCGGACCAGTCTGCCCCGCCTTGCTTCCAGTCATCTCCGAAGACTAGATGTTGTTTGACCCAGTTGGAAAAATCACCCTTCGGGCTGGAGGCATCATAGACTTGTTTCCCGTTCAAATAGCATAACAGGCGACGGCTTTGGAAGGTTACGACCACATGATTGGGAACGTCTCGGGTCAGTTTGCAGAGACGGATGCCCTGTTTCATCTCGCTCAAACTCGCGTGCGTGGTTCTGATGCAGAGCGTGAGGTATTCTTCATCTTGAGAGAGGCAGAAGTTGCGCGACTTTGGGGTGGAGGAAAATGTGATGATGTGCGCCGGACCCGGCAGATTTTTCCTGTAGGGGTAGATCACGGCTTCGATGGTCAACTGCCCGGTCTTCATGGCACCGGATAGCAGAGCGTCATCCGCGTCCGTCGCTACAAAGGAACCGTCGGAGATGAAGTTCATTTCGCGGTATCGGTCAAAAAAAACTAGGCCGCGCGGCTTCACGGCGGCGGTTTTGGTTTCGTCGGTCGCCGGGTCAATGACCAAACCAGGCGTGATGCCATTCTCCCACGAGAAGATAAGACCGGGATCATGAGGCAGCAGCGGGGTTTTGCGCGAAGAAGTTTGAGTGGGGACAACCGCCTTGACTGCGGGGGCGGATGCAATCGCGCGGGGGATCGCTGGCGCTTCTATTCTGTCTGCGGGATCAATCCAGACATTGGGAAAAAAGTCTCCAGTTTGATTGTGAGTTACTTTCACCCAGCGCTCGATTTTTTTATACTCAGCGTCGAATTTGCCCAAATAAATCGACACATTCTTGCCTCCCTTGCTGATTTTCCCATACGGCCCGGTCATGCACATGAAGCGCGGGTGATTAGTCCATTGCGGATGATAGACCTCCTTGCCCAGTGTTTCCGCTGTCTCGTTGATCGGCACGATCCATGAGTTTTTCATGTCCGGGGAAAACATTTTAACCGCCTTGTGCGAGCCTTCGAAGGACCACATCCGGTAACTGTTATCAGGCGATATAGAAGGCCAGCAACCGGTCGCGCAACGAGTGAATTCTCCGGTCGCGAGATCGGCCACGCCAATGACCGGCCAGGGGAATGTGCCTGTAGCTTTTTTACCGTCGGCGGACAGATTGATATCTTCCATGGGAAATTTTTCATTGCGCCATACGGGTTCCTCGATCAGCGGCTGGTTGATCTGATAGCGATCGACGGAACTTCCAGATTTGTGGCGTCCGGTTTTTTTGTCGCGCCCGTTGCGGACATAGACCCACTCCATGCCGTTTTCCGGATTCTGCCAAACGGCTTCCGCGATCCCGTTGGCTATTTCGCGCAGACCGCTGCCGTCCCAGTTGATGACGAAGACCTTGCAGTCGATCTGATTGGAGAAAATGACGCGATCTCCCTTCGGAGTGATGAGCGGCCGGTAGTAATTCGAGGTCTGTGCCAGAATCGGGTGTTCGCCCATGGCGTCGGCGGTATCCAAGCCTATAAGGTGCAGCTTTTTCCCTTCCGCCTGGGTGTCGTTGAAATTGACCGAATCTTGGACCCAGACGATGCGCGTCCTAGCCTCGGTCAGGTTTTTGATTTCTTCCAAATTCCCGGCTAAACCCGATTGATGGAGAGCCGCGATCAATGTCACACCCGATGCGATCCAAATATGAAATCCATGTTTTTTCATGAAAATATTTTATAATAGAATTAAATATAATTAACAAGTATAAAATACACTTGTAATACGTTTCCATTCCAATCGTTCAAAAGCTTTCAAATCATGCTTCGCCCATTTCTCCTTTTCAACTTTACGCTTGCCCTCGCCAATCTCGCCGCAGCAGAGATTCCAGTCACTCAATCATGGTTTGTATCTGCCATGCAGGGGAAGGCAGCTCTGATGGAGAAAATTGACATCACCGTCGCCGACATTGGCAAAGCACGTGAGGAGGTCTTCGCGTCCTATAAGAAGGCCGCAATCCTAAGTGGGTGGGACAAGAAGTTTGTCCTGCCTACTCAAATCCCCAAGGCTCCGGGAGAGCAATTAAAGATTCAAGCCGGGAGCTATCACATTGGCGAAAAGCTCGACATGCCTTATGTCGTTCTGCAAAAAGGGGGAAAACCCGCCAATGGCTGGCCGCTCATCATCGCCATGCACGGCGGTGGCGGCACGGCTGACAAACTTCCCAATCCTCATGGATGGCCCGTCAATACTCAGGAATGGAACACGCAAATCAAACTCTCTCGCGCACTCTACCCTAGCAACGCGATCTATTTCGTCCCGCGCATGGTCAACGATAATCAGGGGCGCTGGTGGAAAGAATATAACTGCCAGGCCTTTTCCGCGATGATCCGGCACGCCGTTCTGTATTGGAACATTGACCCCAACCGCGTCTATATGATCGGCATTTCTGAGGGCGGCTACGGCACGGAAACTCTCGCCTGCCGTTACCCTGACTTGCTCGCCGCTGCCGATGGCATGGCCTGCGGAGAGGGGACATCCATCCACGTCGAGAACTTGCGCAACCTTCCGTTCCGCACCGACGTGGGGGAAAAAGATACCATGTTTGGCCGCGTCACGAACGCCATCAAGAAACACGACCTGCTCAGCTCGCTGCAAAAAAATGATCCCGAGGGTTACGTCAACCATCTCGAATTGCACAAAGGCAACGGTCACGGCATCGACTATAAACCGGGACCTGAATGGCTGATGCCGTTCACCCGCAATCCCCATCCGAAGCGCGTCACTTACACGCTCTTTCAACACGACGGAGTCAAAAACAAAGGCGCCTACTGGCTGCAAGCCATCAGCGATCTTGATAAAAAAGTTATCCACCTCGATGGCAAGGTTGATACGGCTGAAAACTCCATCAGTATCACGGCGGACGCGACGAAGAATGATGAAAAAGTTCAGGCGGCCGATGGACAGCAACCTCTCGCGGATTCTGGTGAAACTGTCCCCGCGACCGGCCTCAAACTCCGACTCTGGCTGCACGAATCACTGCTCGACCTCGCAAAGCCTGTGAAGATCAGCATCAATGGCAAGGTTGTCGAAACACACATCCCCAAGCCTGAACTCGGCATCATGAGCGGCAGCCTCATGCTCTTTGGCGATCCGAACTATGCCTATCCGTGCAAGGTGGACGTTGTTGTTCCGTGATGGGCTGGCGCGCGTCGCCGCTACGCGCATGATGGTCACATATCATCCGGCAAACGACACTGGCAGATGCACCGCGCGCTCCAGCAGCCGCATGTAATCATCCCGACTTATTTCGTGTCCCCCGAACATGGCCAGATGAGGCGTGGTCCATTGAGTGTCGTGGAGCATGAATTCCTTGTTCCGCAAATGCTCCATAAGCCAGACGAGCGCGGCCTTGGATCCGCCACTCACGGAGCTGAACATGGATTCTCCAAAGAACGCGCCGCCGATGGAGACGCCGTATAAGCCGCCGACGAGTTCGTTATCATACCAGGTCTCGATGGAATGGGCGTATCCCATCTTGTGAAGCAGTTCATAGCTGGCGATGATATTCTGCGTGATCCACGTGCCTTCACGGTCGCCGCACGCGCGCAAGACAGCACCAAATGAGGTGTTCACGCGGATTTCAAAATCAACCCGCCTCAGCTCGGCCCGCACACTGCGCGGAATGCGAAACTCATCTGTGGGCAAGATGCCGCGCGGGTCAGGCGAGAACCATGAGACGCGACCATTGTCCATGCCCATCGGAAAAATGCCTTTGCAGTAGGCATTGATGAGAGCGCGGGGTTCGATGGCGGACATGGGCGGGAGAGACAGAAGACTTGAAGACAGAAGACAGAAGACAGAACGGCCAGGTGATGAATCTGCATTCCAATCTTGCAACATTCCAGCTTTCCATTATTCCAATCTTTCGTATTCTCCGTCCTCATGCGCAAGGCCATCTATCCCGGCAGCTTCGATCCCATCACCAACGGCCATCTGGACGTGCTGGAGCGGGCATCGCGTTTGTTTGACGAGCTGATCGTGGGTGTGGCGCGCGACAACCAGAAGCAAAGCCTTTTCAGCGTCGATGAGCGTGTGGCCATGATCAGCAATGCGGCGCGGAAACTGCGGTTGAAAAATGTGCGCGCGGTTTCCTTCGACGGGTTGCTGGTAGAGTTTGCCCGTCGGGAGAAGGCCTGCGCCATTCTGCGCGGATTGCGCGCGATCTCGGACTTTGAGTTTGAATTTCAAATGGCCCTGATGAACCGGAAACTTGACCCAAAGGTGGAGACACTCTTCCTCACGCCGCGAGAGGAGATGACCTATATCAGCTCGCGCATCGTGAAGGAGATCGGGCGGCTCGGCGGGGATGTTTCGTTATTCGTTCCGGCAAATGTCGCGCTGGCATTAAGCGCAAAACTTGAA
>JAYVQB010000004.1:0-3241 GCA_043757085.1 Verrucomicrobiota bacterium | reverse complement strand
GGGGGCATCCCGCAACGCCCCGCCAGCCGCCGCCACAGAGAGCAGCACCAAATACACCGGCATTGCGCTCCGGCTCCGTCCACTTCATGCAAGTGTCTCCCGTGCCGTTTAGTTTAGATGAGTTTTGCCGGTGGTGGCAAGAAGACGATGTAGGGCAGCAACCTTGCGACGCGCCTGTATCCCCGCCCTTGCCAGAAGCTCGAATGGGCGGTATTGAATGCAAAAATTTGCCAATATGGTTTGTCTGGCCAGCGTTATGCTGTCGAACGATCCGTGCTATAGCATAACTGAACATGACATCAGAAGACGATAGTGAACCCAAACCACTCGAGGACGCCACTGGCTATGTGCCGTGGAAACCGCCCTCACCTGCGCAATTGCAGGGATTGCTTCAGGGTTTTGAGGTGCTCGAATTGATCGGAAGCGGTGGAATGGGTGCCGTTTACAGGGCGCGGCAGATTTCTCTCGACCGAATGGTGGCCATCAAGCTGCTGCCGCCAGCTGTATCGGATTCCAATGCGGATTACTCGGAACGCTTTCGACATGAAGCACGGATGATGGCGCGGCTCGCGCACCCCGGAATTATTGCAGTGTTCGACTTTGGTGAGTCCTCTGACGGTCAGCTTTATTTCGTCATGGAATACGTCAAGGGTATCGACGTGGCGCATATGCTCCTCCAGCAGGGGAAGTTGCAACCCTTGCAACCCTTGCACGCCTTGTCGATCGCCGCGCATGTCTGTGATACTCTGCGCTATGCTCATGAACAGGGCATCATCCATTTCGATATCAAACCGGCGAACGTGATGGTGGACATTGAGGGCAGGGTCAAGGTCGCGGACTTCGGCCTCGCAAGCTTGGCCGCGCAGGATACCAGCCACGATGATAGCACCACGATGGGCACGCCGGATTATGTCGCCCCGGAGGCTCTGGTGATCGGTGTGAAGGTCGATCATCGCGCGGACTTGTATTCGCTGGGTGTGATGCTTTACGAAATGCTGACCGGGAAAGTGCCCCACCAGCCAGTGGTGCCGCCAAGCGCTGCGGTGCCGGGACTCGACAAGCGATTCGATGCCGTCGTCAAGCACGCCCTCGAATCTGATCCGAATGTCCGTTATCAAAGCGCGTCCATCTTCCGCAAAGATCTGGATCAAATTCTCAGCGTGCCAGTGGCCACTCCTGTCCAGGCGAAATCTGGCCCGGTGCGGCATTTGCGTCCCAACAGCAACAGAGCAGCGGCAGCAGTCGCGCGGGCCACGACATCAGCCGGAAGAACCCAGCAAAAAAACGATACGCCCTGGGGTTTGATTGTCTTCGTCTTCATCGCCATCGCGGCGGGCGCATTTTATTTCCTGAAAGACCACAAGAGTTCGCAAAAGCATGAGGATATTATCGAAGCGCCTGTCGTCAGGCGGGAGCCGGATCGCATCAAGAAAACAAAGAATGGAACCGACACCACCCGCAAGCTTCGTGAGATGAACGAAATGTTCAACACGGACATGGCGCGGGAGGTGACAAAGCCCCATGCTGAAGCGGTTGCCAATCTGGACTCTAAATACGCGGCGGCATTGGGGCGGGAAATCGCCAAGGTCGAGGATTCCCGCAGCGAATATGGATTGGCCCATTTGCGCAAGGAAAAGGAGCGTGCTGAGACGCGGCGGCCAGTGCCTGAACATGACGCCGAGGATTTGCCCTCCTCTCTGAAGAAACTGCGCGAGACCTATCGCACTTCCCTGAGCAAAATGGTGGCAGACCGGAATCACGCCGCAGAAAGAATCTGTGAAAAACAAGCCCGGCTTTTATCCTCCTTGCATGACGATCTTGTCAGGTCCGGCAAGAACGACGAGGCCGCCGAAGTGAACGCAAAATTGAAGGAAATAAAACAGATGCATTTCTCGAACGGTGGCGATTCTCCATAACCACCCATGAGCACCAGTTCATCCCCGCAGCACGATGGCTGGCAGCGCGGTTTCTGGGCGCTGATGGGGACTCAATGCCAGAACGCTTTCAGTGACAACGCGCTGAAGTTTTTAATCATAGGGCTGGCACTCGGACGTGCGACCAGCGAGGAGGAACGCAATCACATCGTGCCTCTCGCGGGCGTGCTCTACGCGGGACCGTTCCTGATATTCTCCATGTTTGGTGGCTGGCTGGCCGACAGATTCAGCAAAGCGGCAGTGATGCGCGGGGTGAAATTTGCCGAGATATTCATCATGCTCTTCGCGGCACTCGGCCTTGGCTTGCAGATTCCTGCGCTGGAATACACCGCCGTATTTTTCATGGGCTGTCACAGCGCGATCTTCGGCCCGTCGAAATACGGCATCCTTCCCGAAGTGCTGCCGTATGAAAAACTTTCGTGGGGCAATGGCCTCCTCGAATTGCTGACCTTCGCCGGCGTTATCCTCGGCATGATGGCCGGGGGATTCCTCGCGGAATACATTCACGGCGGACAATATTGGTCAGGACTCATTCTCTCCGCGCTCGCATTTTGCGGCTGGCTTGCGAGCCGAAAAATTACGCGCGTTCGTCCGGCCGATCCCACATGCCCGATCCGATACAATCCCATTACCGACCTCGCTGCGCAGATTCGACTGTTGCACAACGACCGTGATCTTTGGCGCGCGAACTGGGGCAACACCGGGTTCTGGTTTGTCGCCGCGCTGGTGCAACAAAACCTCGTGATCTATTCAAGCACTGTTTTTGGTCTCGACCAGTTTCAGAACACGCTGCTGCTGTCCGCTTTGTTAATTGGCATCGGCATCGGCAGCGCAGCGGCGGGAATGCTTTCGCGAGGGCGCATCGAATATGGCTTCGTTCCGCTAGGCGCACTTGGTCTGGCATTGAGCACGATTCCCATGGGGATCACGGCGATCAGTCTGGTGAACTTCACGATCAGTCTCGTCGCCCTCGGCCTGTTCGCAGGCCTGTTCATCGTCCCGGTTTCCGCCGTCCTGCAACACAAGCCCGCTCCGGAATCCAAGGGCGCAGTGCAGGGTGCGGCCAATCTGCTGTCGTTCGTGGGCATCTTCGCCGCGTCAGGCGTCCAGTTCTTACTTGGCTTTTTCAAGCTGACGCCCGGCCAGGTTTTCTGGTTCTGTGGAGTCGCCGCGCTCATCACTGGCATCTACGCCGCCGCTACCCGGCGCGGGGCATTGCAAAATTTGCTGCAATTGTTCTCTAACAAGCCATCATAGCCCATGCCTGAAAACGAACGCACTCAAACGATGGCCGTGTTCTGCGACTT
>JAYVQB010000003.1:0-12749 GCA_043757085.1 Verrucomicrobiota bacterium | reverse complement strand
GGTGGCGAGGCGATGCTGCCGGGGCGGATGGTGTTGTAGTTACCGGTGTTGCGCGCGAGGCAGAAGACCGCGACTGATTGGGCAATGTCGGCGTTGAACATTTCCCGCAGAGCTTCGGAGCGGGCGATGGCATCGAAGTTGGGCATGACGACGGTGCCGAGGCTGGTGCCGGTCTGGCCGGGATAGAAATTGGCGATGGCCCCATTGGGCAGGGTGACGGCAACCACCTGGGCATATTGGCGTGGTGCGTTCGAAACGGCGTAGGCGGTAAGCGCGGCAATGCCCACGACCACAGCGGAGATCGCGCTGGCCATGAGCATTTCTACGGACGTGAATCCGGCGTTGAACCGCGTATTTTTCAATTTTGTGCCTCCTCAAGTCTTGCGAGGTTTTTGAGCATCCAGAGGGCCCGGTCCCACTCCGCAGGCTGGGCCACCTTGGATTCAGGGGGAGCCGAGGTGGGCGCTGGCTGGGGCGTGGCACCTTCAGCAGTGATGGGGGTCACCTCTTTCTCCGGGATGGGTTTTTTGCGGGTATCAATGCTGGTGGCATTGCTCGCGATGGCAGGGTATGACTGCACACCCATGGCCAGAGCGGCCTCGGTGAGTTTCGATTTTGATTTGGTGACGTTTTTATCCGCCGGGATTTGGCCATGGAGAACATAACGCACAGAGGGATCAAGATTGACTGGCAGCGTGAGAAGACGCGGCGGTAGCGTGGAGTTTTTTTTCTCGACCCAGACCAAAGTTATGGCCTGGCGGGTGATCTTCTGGACTTTCAGATTAAGTGTCTGGTCGGGGATGATGACGGGCACGGTCTGGCCTTCCTCCAGCGCAATGTCGGCGAGCATCACCCGGATGCCATTCGGTCCTGGCGAATAGCCGGAGACGCTGAGCTTGCTGAGGTGCTCGCGGATCATGTTTTCCTGAGTCGTGCCCTTGTTGGCGTTCTGATTCAGTTCGTTTTCATTTTTCCCAAACGGGTTGCGCTCCCCGGCTTTGACCGCTTCTGCCGTCTTGTCATCAGGCAGGATGAGGGCGTATTTGATGGCGGTATTTTTATCACCCTGAGGCGGTGCGTCCGGCAGGAAGTCGCTCGGCCCCACGGCCTGACCGCGCAGGATGGCAGCAGGAAGGAGGGTCAGGGAGATGAGAAGTGTGCGCAGGAATATTTTCATGATGTCGGTCCTGATGAGTTAACTCTTTTTCGGTTCCTCAAACTCGGCATCGAGGTTGAAGATGGGGATGTCGAAGCGGATTTCTAAATTGAGCTGGCGGCCGTTTTCACCCTGCTTCAGGCGGCAGGTGTTTACCCGGATGATGGGGATTTTGCGCTCCAGCTCGCCCAGCCAGTTCAGGGTCTTGGCGTATTCGTCCTGGAGGATGAGGGTGCCCTGAAGGGTTTTTGGGATGAACAGGTTGGTCTTGTTGTCTTTGATCTCGAATTTTTGCGAGATGGTGAGGATGCCGCTGTTGCGCAGAATGCTCATGAGCTGGTTCTCGGCTTCCTGACCCGTGCGGATGCGCTCGATGGTGGGCCTCCATTTGATCAGGAACTGGCGCAGATCTTCCGTGTTGAATTTGGTGTTCTCCAGCTTGATGCCGGCGGATTTGCTGGCGGATTCCGCCATCACACAATCGCTTTCCGCGTTGGTGGACTCGAGAGTTCTGGCGCTGGTTTTTTGCGCCATGATCTGGCTGCAATACACGATGCCGGCGATGATCATGGTCAGGATCATGCAGGCTGCTTTGTTTCCGTTCATGGCAAGAGAGGGGTGGTGGGTGGTTTGGTTTGGGTGGTGTCAAAGCTGCTGGAAAACGAGCATGGTTTTGAATTCCAGGGTTTCGCCGCTCTTGAGCTGCTGGCTGTTGTAGGGGCGGTAATTCAAGTTTTGCAGTCCGGTCTGGATGCGCGAGACCTCATCCATGCTGCCGTTGTTGATGCGCACGTTCAGGTTGATCTGCGCCGGGATGTCCAGACTGCGCTCGAAGTTCATGTCCGAAAGGGTGACCTCCGGCGGAACGCTGCGGATGATGGCGATGGTAATGGGCTGAAGGGTGCGGGTTCCCTCGATCCACTGGGCCAGCTTCTCTGCCTTGACCTTTTCCTTCTCCACGGCGAGGCCTTGCGTTTCCAACTGCGCTTTGGTGGCCTCGTGTTCCGCCTGTTGTTGCATGAAGGAGTCCCGCTTCATGGTCGCGTCTCGATAGTGGATAAACGCGGTGATGTTGAGGAAAATGCCGCCGAGCACACAGACGTAAAATAGAATGGGCACCAGGATGAAGCTGGATGGCAGGCGCTTGGAAGTATCCGTGCGCGGGGTTTTGAAATCGTGGCAGATGGGAGCTTGCATGTCAGGGTGGGGTTGTCTGGTTCAGGGAGCCATGCGGTTCAGTTGGTGCCGATCATTCTCCAGAGCATGTCATCGGTGGTGACATCCTGGGCGCCGAGCGGCTGGAGCTGGGCGAGCAGATCGTCGGAAAATTTACGGTCGTTTCCGTCGTGCAAAAAGAAGACGGGGGTGCCGGGTTCTAGTTTCTGCGCGAGCGGCGCGATGATTTGTAGCATGGGGTCCACGCTGTCTGTGCCCACACCGCTGCGGCAACGGAGGTCGGTCCACTGCCCTTCGCGCTGCACGATGGCGGCGATGGAACCTTCGCAGCATACGATGAGCAGGAAGTTGCCCTTGGCCTCGGGGCGGCTGCTGGTGTAAATCTCCTCGAGCTTGCTCTGCATCAGGGCAAAAAGTCCACAGGAGACGCGGCCGGCCTTAAGTCCGTTGGCGCGGAGACCGTCCTCGGCGAATTTCACGAACGAATCATCGCAGGCCATGAGGATGGACGTGGTGTTCTCGGGATGATGATAGATGGCGTAGCGCTTCCCACGGTCGAACTTCGCGCCCAGAATGGCCTTGGGATTGACCCGCATGAGTTCCTCGCCCCTCTCGCGACGCGTGATGGCATTCTCGAGGCTGATGATGAAACGGTTGTTCAGTGAAACGGAGCACCAGCCGTTGTCGGTCAGGTTGCGCCATTCATCGGCATGGGCGGTGGCTACGTCATTGAACTCGCCTTCCTGCGAGCCGGTGTCGTTAAACTTGCCGCGCTTGTTGACGGCGCACCAGGAGGTGTGCGTGCGGCAGACGTTCAGGAGCAGGGTGCGGCGTCCAGCGTAGCGCTTTCCCCACGGCGTGGCCGCATCATCGGGATCAGGGCGGAACGCGGCGAAGGAGAGCACGTTTTTGACTTCATCAAGCAGTGACATATTCGTTATTGGTGAGTTTTTCTTGTTGCATGAAAGCCATGACTTCGTTTTGCGTGAAGCCGGTCTTGCGGTTGAATGACGGGATCCAGCCTTCCGTTTCTCTCTGCAGCAAGCTGCGCTCGAAACTGAGCATGCCGCGGGTCATTCCCGTCTCGAGTTCCTGCTCGAGCTTTTTGAATTCTCCCCGGCGAATGCCGCCGCAAACGGAGTCATAAGGCAGGAGCAGTTCGTGTATGGAAAAGCGGCGGCCTTTCGTTTCATCCATCAAAAGTCGCTGGCAAAGAATGCCACGGAAGCTGTCGGCAAAGGAGTGCATGGCATTCTCCAGTCGCTCGCTTGGGAAGAGCTTGAGATAGCGTTGCACGGTCTGTGCGGCGCTGGAGGTGTGCAGCGTGGCGACAACAACGTGTCCCGTTTCCGCCGCCTGAAGGGCGATCTCCGCCGTCTCGCCATCACGAATTTCACCGACCACAATCACGTCCGGTGCCTGACGTAAGGCAGCTCGCAGGGAATTGCCGAAATCCATTTCATCACTGCCGATTTCACGTTGTGAAACCAGCGAGGCCAGACCTTGCGGATAAAAATACTCGATCGGATCTTCAAACGTGATGATGTGCTCCTGACGGCGCTTGGCCCGTTCCATGACGAGGGAGGCGATGGTCGTGGATTTGCCGCTTCCCGTGGCGCCACAAACCAGATAGAGACCGTTTTTGGCTTCAAGGAACGCCTTGATGGCTGAAGGTGGAAGGGAGATTTTTTCCAGTGGCGGAATTGTTTCGGGCAGCAGACGCAAAACCCAGCGGTGGCGACCGCGTGTGGTCATGCGATTCACACGATAGCGTCTTCCGCCCATGCTCACGGCATAGTCTGAGGTTCCGGACTTGACCTCCATCTGAACTGAAGGCTGGTAAATGAAGGAGTCGTAGAAAAGTTTGCCGTTGCGCCGGAAAACCACTGGCTCCCAAGGTGTGACATATAAATCACTAACGCCCGAGTCCTTGGACAACTGCAGGATTCGGTTGCCCAAGGGGGAGCGATCATTGAATTCGTCAACGTTCGGTGATGTGGGGCTGTTTTGCATCGTTGTGGTGGTGATTGAAGGGCTGTTCAGCAAGTGCGGTCGCGTTCAGTTTAGGGAGGAGGGCATAAATCCCGAGGCAAACTGAATGATGACGCATCACGACAAAATATTATTAAGATTATAATATATTATAACAATTATAGAAGATATGCAAGACAAGTTATGGGTATTATATAAAATAATTCAATCCGGGTAGATTACGATCAGGCACAAACAAACCGAGGGAGGCCGAAATTTTTTTAAAGGCCACGACGGCCATTTTTTTTGGATAACGCAAGCTCGGATGAGTTGATCGGCCCTAGCCAATGCAATTGATTGTCTGCACCCCGGTAATTTTAATAAGCCTTGCTATTCATCACATTTGCGTATCATTATTAAAAATAATCTTGCTTATGATTATCAATTTGCTATAATTACCACATCAAAACGCATATTACATATATGTAGTGTTTGATGGTAAATAAAACAAAAACAACAAACGAGAAACAAAAACATGAAACAAAGCATCGCTAAATTCGCTGAAGCTGGCATCACTGGTCTTCAAACCGTCACGGGTGGCAAAGGCTGCAGCAAAGGCACCAAAAAGAGCCACAAGAGCAAAAAGAGCCACAAGTCCAAAAAAACTGGCGGTGGTGGATCCTGCTACTCCCCTTGCTAAGAATCCCTCCCCTGACGTGAGTCGGGGGAAATTCTTCAGCATCTCCGTTGTGAGGGAGGCGGCATCGTGTCGCCTCCTTCACAGCCCTCAAAAAAGCCGTCTCGTAAGGCTACGAAAACGACAGCAAGTGCGGCAATACACATGCCCGACAACAAAAAGTTTCAACGTATGAAAAATGGCACCGACATCCCACTTGATACTCATTCACCGAAGATTCACGCCCGCGTGAAACTTGCGGCGCTGACACTGGCCACCGTCGCGTTATTGCAATTCTTGAATGCTTGCGCGCTGCCACCTTCCAGCACTGCGACACAGTCCGAATCTGGAGATGTGGTCTATGACGCCCGTAATTCAGCAAGAGGAACGGCCACAGGAAGCGAGTCAGGATTGAACGAATCAGCTCGCACTGCCAAGTCGGAAACTGTCCTGCAAAATGGAAGAGTGCATCTAGGCCGCTGCTTAGAACAGGCTTTGCGTTACAATCTCGACGTCTCCATCGCCAAGCTTGAAAGCGCGGCAGCAAGAAGCCGAATCACATCTGCCGAAGCGGAATTCGATCCTGCAATCGGCGGCAGCATCGCCGCATTCCCTGACGCTGGCGGCGATACCTCGGCCAACGCAGTGCTGCACAAAAAATTCATTACCGGCACCGACCTGCGTATGGAGGCGGGAACCGTGGCCTATGACAGCACGGATCGCACGGCCGGCCGGGTATCGAACCAAACAGATTACGCCCTGCGTATCCGTCAGCCGCTCCTGAGAGGCGCGGGCATTGATGCGAATTCCACCGGCATCCGGATGGCGCGCGTCATTGCCAAAAACGCCGACGCTACTTCCGAGGCGCAGATCATTGAAATGCTACGCGCTGGTGAAAGCATTTACTGGACCGCGTCTTACGCGAGCCATCTTCTGCAAAGCCAGAAAGACGGATTAGCCCGCGCGGAGAAGGTTCTCGAATTGGTGAACACGCGGAAAGAAGCCGGTGCGGCCACCAAGATCGATGTGCTGGAAGCGGAGGCTGCATTGGCCAGCGCGCGCGATGCGGTTGGACGGGCCAACAAGCACTATCTCGACAGTGTGGCCATGCTCTGGCAGATCGCCGGATTTGAAGTTCGCGAACCGGAGTCAGGCTATGTGTTCGCCGGGCTCACGGAAGCGCGGACCTTTAGCGGCAAGCCCAACCCCGAAGAGAGTTATCGCAAAGCCTCGCATCGTTCACCAACGGCGGTGCTCATTGCGAATCAGGTGCAGATGAAAAGTCTTCAGGTGGACAAGGCGAAGAACAATCTGCTCCCGCGTCTCGATCTGGAATTCAATGTGGGCACCGGAGATTTGTTCTCCTTTCAGCGCGTCACCTCGACTCCGACGGGAAGCAGCTCCACGACCACGGGAAATTACAACGTGCTGTTGCGTTTCACTGTCCCGTGGATCAGCCGCGCCGAACGCTCGGAGTTGCAAGCTGCACGCATTGAACTGGAGAAAAGCGAACTAGCCCGTATCCAGGCCTTCCGCGAACTGAAGCGCCAGATTTTTGAAACCTGCCGCACGATCGATTCGGAGCGCCAGCACCTTGAAGCGGCATCCTATGGAGCGCGAGTGAATCGCGCCAAATGGGAGGAACAGTTCCGGCGCTATCAAGAAGGAGTCGTCTCCGTGCGCGATCTCATGGAAGCCGAGGGCGCGTTCCGCCAGTCGGAAGCCAATGAATTGGAGGCGCGTCTGCGCCTGATTCTCGCAGGCATACTTCTCTCGCGCCAGGAAGGCACACTACCGGAGCGCAATAACTTTGTCCTTTGACCAACTTAATCCATGAATTTTCCCATCTTCCGTCAGCTTGATGGCATGGACTGCGGGCCGAGTTGCCTGCGGATGATCGCCGCCTTTCATGGCCGGGCCTTTACCCGGGAGAACATCCGCGAGCTGTGCTCGATTGGCCGCGCCGGAGTATCGCTGCTTGGCATGTCCGAGGCAGCGGAGCGCATCGGCATGAAATCGCTCGCGGTTGATCTGCCGTTCAAGGCCCTGCGCGATGAGGTTCCGCTGCCTTGCGTGGCGCATTGGGAGCAGAACCACTTCGTTGTGGTCTATAAGATCACCCGCGACCAGGTATGGGTGGCCGATCCCGCGCGCGGCAAGATGAAATACTCGCACGCCGAGTTTCTTCGGGGATGGATTCCGCAGGCACAGCAGTTTAACGACAACACCAAAGGCATCTTGCTTCTGCTGGAGACCACGCCCGCATTCTTTGAGCAAGAATCCGACAAATCGCAAGACAAGGTCACGTGGTCATTTCTCACGCCTTACCTGCGTCCGCACAAGAAGCTGATCACGCAGTTGTTCCTCGGTGTCGGCGTGGCGCTGGTGCTGAATCTTATCTTCCCGTTCCTGACCCAGACTGTCGTGGATTCCGGCATTGGCAATCTGGACCTGACACTCATTACCCTGCTGCTCATCGGGCAGTTGATGCTCTCATTCAGCCAGCTTGCGGTGGATGTGATCCAGGGCTGGATCTTGCTCCACATCGGCTCGCGCGTGGGCACCTCGCTCATCTCCGATTTCCTGCACAAGCTTCTCAAGTTGCCACTCGCCTTCTTCGATTCACGGACGACGGGCGACATCATGCAGCGCATCGAGGATCATCATCGCATCAATCGATTCCTGACATCCGCCTCATTGAACGTGGTGTTCTCCATCTTCAGTTTCGGCGTCTTCGCCATCATCCTCGCGTTTTACAGCTTCACCATTCTTGCGCTGTTCTTTGTGATGACGAGCCTGAGCATCGCCTGGCTCTGCTTCTTCCTGAAGCGTCGCCGTTATATTGATCAGAAGCGTTTCACGCTGGAGGCGCAGGAGCGCGACAAGTTCATCGAACTGGTCGGCGGTGTGCAGGAGATCAAGATCCAGGGCATGGAACGCCAGAAGCGCTGGGAGTGGGAGGAGCTTAGCGTGCGACATTTCAAGATCAATTCCCAGAGCCTTCTGCTCAAGCACGGCCAGCGCGTCGGCACCACGTTCATCGGACAGATTCGCAACATCCTCATCACCTACCTCGCTGCGCGCGCCGTGGTGAACGGACAGATGAGCCTGGGCATGATGCTCTCCACACAATACATCATCGGCCAGCTCGTCTCGCCGTTGCAGAGCCTGATCGATTTCGCGCAACAGGCGCAGGACGCGCGGCTCAGCCTCGAGCGCGTGCAGGAAATTTATACCCAGCGCGAGGATGAATCATGGACGCAGCCTCTGCTCACCACCTTTCCTTCAGCGCGGAATCTTTATGTGCATAATGTCACCTTCCACTATGCCGGCGCTGGTCAGAAAGATGTGTTGCGTCAGTTGAGCCTGCCCATTCCTGAAGGAAAAGTCACGGCCATCGTCGGGGCCAGTGGCAGTGGGAAAACCACGCTGCTCAAGCTTCTGCTCGGCCTGCACAAACCTACGCAGGGCACCATCTATGTCGGCGGCGGCCCCCTGCCGAATTTCGACGGCAGCGCCTGGCGTGCGCGTTGCGGTGTGGTTATGCAGGACGGATATATTTTCCCCGATACCATTGCGCGGAACATCGCCTGCTCCACGGAGCGCATTGATCCCATGAGATTGGAAGGCGCGATCTATTACGCCAATCTCCAAGGCTTCGTGCAGAGTCTGCCCCAGGGCGTCGAAACCAAGATCGGCGGGGAAGGGCAGGGCGTCAGCGGAGGCCAGAAGCAGAGAATTCTTATCGCCCGCGCACTCTATAAAAACCCGGAATATCTTTTCCTCGACGAGGCCACCAGCGCCCTCGATGCCGAGAACGAGAATACGGTCATGGACAACCTTCGCAACTTCGTGCAGGGCCGCACCGTCGTGGTCATCGCGCATCGCCTCAGCACCGTGCAGAACGCCGACCAGATCGTGGTCATGGACCAGGGGCGCATCGTCGAGGCGGGCACCCATTGGGAACTGGTTCGCAAATCGGGCGTCTATTACAATCTCGTGCGCAATCAACTCCAGCTTGAGGAGGTCAGCCGTTATGCCGCTTAACCAGCACAACCCCATGCTGCCTGCCGTGGCATCCTCCCAGTCCATCGGCTGGCAGGCCTATGAACGCGAAGACTCCAGCCGTGGGGTTCGGGAAATCCTCGGTCGCACGCCGACTTGGATTCTAACTTCCGGCACCAATATCGTCGCCGCCGCCGTCGTGATTCTTCTGTTCATGAGTTGGATGATTCATTATCCTGACACCATTTCCGGGAAGGCCACCGTCACCGGAGCCACGCCCGCGCTGGATGTGGTGGCGCGTCAGAGCGGCCAGTTGGAGCGGCTTTGCGTAAAGGAAGGCCAGCCCGTGGAGAAGGGTCGTCTGCTGGGGGTGATTAAAAATCCCGCGAACACTGATCGTGTGCTGCATCTCAAGGACGAATTGCAGAAGATGCGTGGGTTCCTCACGGATGCGTCAGCATTCGTGCCGATTGATCTCGCTGGCGAAACCGAAATGGGGGCGGTGCAAGGTGCCTACAGCGATTTCCATTCGCACTATCAGCACTATCAAAGCCTGCTGCACGACGACTATTCCTACAAGACACTCACGCTTCTCTCTCAGCAGTTGGATTCCAAAAAAGCGCAGCTCGTCCAGATGCAGCAGCAATCATCCTCGGCTCAGCGCGAAGGGACGCTTGCGCAGGAAGGCTTTGATCGCATGCGCCAGCTTCATGGTCGCGACAGCATCAGCACTGCCGAGTTCCAAACGCACGAGCGTCAATATCTTGAACAGCGCCGTCAGGAATCCAATGTGCAGAAGGCCATGCTTGAGGAGCAGGTCGCGGTGACGGAGTGCGAGAAACAGATTCGTGATCTCACCCACAAGCGCAGCGAAGACCTGCGCATCGTGCGCAGCGAACTGGCGGAAGCGTTCAAGAAGTTGCTCGCGGCAATTGAGATTTGGGAGAATGAATTTGTCCTGCGCGCGCCGACTGATGGCACGGTCGCGTTCTACGATTTCTGGGCGGACCAGCAATTTGTCACCCAGGGCAAATCAGTCTTCATCATCGCGCCGCACATATCACAGTTACTGGGGCGCATTCCTGTGCAGCAAGGTGGTGCGGGCAAGGTCAAGCCCGGCCAGGTGGTGAACATCAAGCTCAACGACTATCCGGCCCGTGAATTCGGCATGGTCAAGGGGCGCGTGCGCTCCGTATCACTGGTGGCGCAGCAAGGCCAGCAACTGGTGTCCGTCGATATCGATTATCCCTTGGTGACGACTTATGGCCGGCAGATTGCCTTCAAGCAGGAGATGGTCGGTGATGCGCGGATCGTGACCAATGATCGCCGTCTGATCGGACGGCTCTTTGACGAAATCCGCAAGGTTTGGTCCCAACCCGCAGGTTAATTTATCATGATGACGATGACGCCAACCGTTCCTTCCAAGGTGGGCCAGGCACTGCCCTCCTCGCGGGAGTTTGTGGCTCTCAAGGTCCAGCGCCGGAAGTATGCGAAGAATGCCATCGACGAACTCGAGTTGCGTGCGCTCATTGGCCATGACGACGAGTCGAGCCGCTTCGTGCTCGAATGCGCAGAAGTTTTTACGCACGACCAGCACATCTGTCAGGTCTATGAATTGCATGGCCGTGACACGCAAGACATCCTGAAATCAGATCCGTTGCCGCTGGAAGTTGTCCGGCTGATGACTAGGCAAGTGCTGCAAGGATTGCGCCTGATGCATGCGGCAGATTTGATCCACACGGATATCAAACCGGGCAACGTCCTCTGGTGCGCCCGGAAGCGCGAGGCGCGTCTGATTGATTTCGGCAATGCTGCGCCCAAGCTCAAAAAGGGCGCGTCGATTGGCACCCAGGAATACTGCCCGCCGGAAATGCTGCTGGGCAATCCGATGGGAAAGCCGGTCGATCTCTGGGCACTGGCTTGCATGGTTTATGAATGGCTCACGGGCGAATCTCTTTTCGATCCCTGGGCAGTCTGCGAGCAGAAATACGAGGAGTTCAGCAGTGACGACGGTGAAGAAAAATCATCAGGGACGGATGAAGACGATCTCGAAGAAGAACGCGAACAATTGCCAAGCGGCACGGTGCTGGCGGGCAAGTATCTGCTGCTGGAAGAAATAGGACGGGGCAAATGCGCCACGGTCTGGAAGGCGGAGATGCTCCACGATTTGCCCTTGTTGGAACCGATGCCTACACGCGAAGATGCCAGGGTCATCACGGCGGAACATCGCAAATCGAAGCCGCGCATAGAAGGTTACGATGTCTATGAAGTCGTGCAGGGTTATGAGCATTTCCTATTGATGCAAGAGTTGCTCGGGCCATTCCCAAATAAGTTGGCTGAGTCCGCCAGCTTCCGGCACATCTTCTATAATGCGGATGGCACACTGCGTTTTATGCCGGGAAGCAGAAGCGAGTCGTTGAGCAAGCGGCTCAATGAAAAATATGGTTTCGCAGAGAATGTTGCGCGGGAAATTGAAGCCTTCCTGCTGGGATTACTCCAGTTCGATCCGAATCACCGCATGACGGCTGATGAGGCTTTGCAGAGTGATTGGCTCAATTAAAAAAAGATGGAGCGCGAGTGTGTCGCCAGACCACTCGCCTAATTTTTGGGTCTTCAGCGTGGCCACGTTCTATGCGCAGAATAGGCGAGTAGGCTTCGCGATACTCGCGCTCCTTTTTTTTTGATAAAACAAACAGGCACTTCCACCCGAGGGTTGGAAGTGCCTGTTTGAAGTTATCGCTAAACTGCGCTCAGTTATTGATAAGGGCCGCCGTTCCAGTGCCAGAAGATGGTGCATTCCCAGAGCAGGCCGGATGTAGCAAAGCCTTGAACTCCGCCGTTGGTCCCGCCATTACTTATCCCTGTATTGGTGGTGAAGGCGTTGGTGCCGTCGGCGTTGACCTTTACCGCTTGCAGCGTCAGGGCGCCGTTTCGGGCTTCGCCGTAACGCCCTGGTTTGTTGCCTCGCACCCAACCTGTAACAGAGCCCATGACGCCGTTAACATTTAGGGCATTCGATTGGAAGTTCATAGACAACTGGGTGAGCTTGGTCGATCCGCTGCAGCCATCCATGCTGTAAACGGGGAGACTGGCGATTGCGATATTTGAGTAGGGACCGACCGCTTTATAAGTGGCGGCATTGTTAACGTCGAACGTGCTGTTAATGGTCAATAACCCACCGGGAGAGAGGCTGCTGTTGGAGACAATAAATTTGAAGCGAACTCCATTGGGGATGACGGCCTGAATGTTCCGCAGACGGCTGGACAGTAGGCCCATCATGTTCACATAAGTCACGTTATATTTGTCATCGTAAGCGTGAACATGACCATCGGTTGATCCATTGCCGATAGGATAAAGCAAGTGAGAGGTGTCCACATCAATTTTGCCATAGGCCAGACCGGGGCTGGCGGCGTTGAGGTTGATGTCCAGATGATCCGGATCGCTCGTATCCCAGTGGGCTTTGTCGGCTGAGGGCGGATACACGCGGGCGATGACTTCAAAGGACATGTCTGGTGTGCTGGTCGGAACGGGAACTCCCTTGGTAGGATCGTAAGTGCTTCCTGTGACTTGGTCTTCATTGGAATTAACTCCAGGATCAGTTCCATTAATTGTATAATAGATCCGGTAGCCGGGCGGAGCTGGGAACTTGGACTCATCAGGCTTGATTTTGATAATGTGATTGCCTGCGCTGTCATAGGTGTCCTCGAAGAGCGGAGGAAGCAGCTTGGTAGAACCGGTGAAGTTGTAACTCGCGGTGACGGTGGA
>JAYVQB010000002.1:0-3245 GCA_043757085.1 Verrucomicrobiota bacterium | reverse complement strand
GTGGATGGTAGCGATACTTTTTATCCCGACGGTCAGGTGCGCGATGAAGACTATGAATTCACGTCATTCCTCAGCAGCAAGATGCACGCGCAAGGCGTCCGCTGCGTGGACTGCCATGAGCCGCACAGCGCGAAGACCATCGCCACCGGCGACGCGCTCTGCATGAGATGTCACGTGGGCAATGTGCCCGCTTTCCCCAAGGCTCCAGTCATCATTCCCGTGGCGCACACTTTCCACAAGGAAGGCAGCGCCGGGGCGCAGTGCATCAGTTGTCACATGCCGGTCACGACTTACATGCAGCGTCATCCGCGTCACGATCACGGTTTCACCATTCCCGATCCGCTGCTGACCAAGCAATTTGGCATTCCCAATGCCTGCAATCGTTGCCACGCGGACAATGACGCCGATTGGGCGCTGAATTTCACAAAGCAATGGTATGGCGACAAAATGGAACGCCCCACGCGCCAGCGCGCCACGATCTTTGCCAAGGCCAGGCGCGGCGATGAAGCTGCGCGTGATGGATTGATCTCGTGGCTCCAGGGCGAAGAGTCGCCATCGTGGAAAGCCTCCGCGTGTCTCTTGCTCGACCGCTGGGCCGCAGAACCCGCCGTGACGCAGGTTTTGCAGGAGCGATTGAAAGACGCCAGCCCGCTGGTGCGAGCTTCGGCCAGCCGCACGCTCGGCGTCATAGCAGAGTCGGGCGCATCTCCCGCGCGCGATACGTTGCGCCCACTATTAAAAGACCCCTCGCGCAGCGTGAGGCTCTCGGCGGCATGGGCCTTGCGCGACGATGTGAGTCCCGATTCCACTGCGGGCAAAGAGCTTTCGCTCATGCTGCAAAGCAGTGCCGACCAGCCCGGCGGGCGGATGCGACTCGGCCAGTATGAAGCCGCCAGAGGGCGCAATGACTCGGCCATTGCTGAGTTCCGCAAAGCCATTGAGTGGGATCCGAATTCGCCGCCCTTCCATCATGATCTGGCTATGATGCTCAGCGCGTCGGGCCGCATCAAGGAAGCCATTGCCGAGCTGGAGGCCACGATCAAACTCGATCCCCGACAGGCGGTTTTTCATTATGAACTCGGACTGGCCTGGAGCGAAGCAGGCGAGCTGGACAAAACCATCGCCGCGCTGGAGAAAGCCGTAAAACTCGATCCTCAACTTTCGCGCGGCTGGTATAACCTCGGTCTGGCCCGGAATGGCAAAGGCGACACCTCAGGTGCGCTTGATGCGCTCGCTCGTGGAGAGGTCGCCAATCCGCGCGATTCGGCACTGCCTTATGCCCGCGCTACCATTCTTCTGAATCTCGGACGACGCGACGATGCTGTGCAGGCTGCGCAGAAAGCCTTGCTGATCCAGCCCAGCATGAGGGATGCCCAGCAATTGCTCATGATGTTGCAGCGTCAGTCAGCCAAGCCTTGACGGACTCGCGTTTTTTACTTTGCCACAAGTGAGGCCACGTTTAATCTTTCTACCCAGATGGCTGACATCAAAGAATCAGAGGAACGCATCAGCAGCTCCCCGCAGACCCGCAAGACCCTGATCGAGAAGCTCGACAACTGGGCCGACTGGTCCAGTTGGGATGAATTCTACCGAACCTACTCCGGCTTCGTTTTCCATGTGGCCCGCAAGTCGGGTCTGAGCGATGATGAGGCCAATGACGTGGTGCAGGAAACTTTCATCGGCGTGGCGAAAAATCTCCAGAAGAAGAAATTCGACACCAGCCAAGGTTCGTTCAAAAGCTTCCTGCTCAATCAGGCCCGCTGGCGCATCATCGACCAGTTCCGACGGCGCAAAAAGCAACGGGATCGCGAAGCCAATATCCACGACGACTTCGGTGATGAAGAACGCCGCACCGCCCCTATTGATCGCTGCGCCGACCCCAAAGGTAACGCCTTGGAAAAACTCTGGGACAAGGAATGGCAGGATCAAATAATGGAACTGGCCTTGCGTCGCGTGCGCGCACTGGTTTCGCCGCAACAGTTTCAGATTTTCTCCTGCTACGTCCTCAAAGGCTGGAGCCCGGAGCGGATCAAGGAGGAACTGGGAGTGAATGCCGCACTGGTTTATCTAGCCAAGCACCGCGTGGGTAGCATTCTCCGGCGCGAAGCGGCCAAACTCTCCGAGGAAGGGCTGAAGTAGCGCATTAGGAGGATGTGACACCAGTCACGTCTGAGTCCGGCGGGTCTCGAGACCCGCCGAACGCTGTCGAAGCAGAAGCTTCAACTTCCATCGCCCAGCCTGACACCAGAGCGAAGGCACCCGATCAAATCGTTCAACTAAACTTAACCATTTTGCCTACGATAAGCAGTGAAAATGCGCAGTGCGAAATTTCCATAAATAAATATCTAGTCAAAGGGCAGATTATTTGATGTAATCGATTTGAAGCCTCTCCCGTTAGAGACGGCTTCCGCAATAAATACATAAATACATACCCATAAATAGAAAAAATACATAATATGAAAACTCGCACACAACAGGGCTTTACCCTGATCGAACTGCTGGTCGTCATCACCATCATCGCCATCTTGGCGAGCTTGGCTGTGCCGACCTTCGCCAAAATCCAGGAACGTGGCAATCAAACCAAGGGCATCAACAACTGCAAACAGATCATCACCACGTTGAAGCTCTACTCGGCTGACAACTCTGGATCATATCCGATGGGTGCTTCGCCAGCACCCACAACTTCCAACGATGCCTTCGTCTTGCTTTTCAAAGCAGGCGTGGCAGACAGTGAAGCCATCTTCGGTTGCCCCGGCAGTGACTATGGTGGTGCGGCAGGCCTCCCCGACGGCAACATCAATGCTCCGACATACGACAAAGCCTTGGAAACCAAGGAAAACCATTGGGAAACCTTGTCTGGCATCTCAGACTCCGCCTCAGGAGCGTATCCCCTTGTCTGGGAATGCGCATTGGACGGCACTTGGGATCCGTCTTGGAATGCCGACGCTGCTGGCAAAACAACCAAGGGTCGCACTTGGAGTGGCGGCAAGATCATAGTAGGAACCAATGACGGAAGTGTCATTGCCCAGCCCTGCTCTGCAGCAAGGGGTGGTTCTTTACATCTGAAACCTCAGGGATCAGGGACAACTGATTTATTCACTTCGGCATCTACCACGGGAACCGTATTGCCTGTAAAATAACACACCCGTTCCAGTTAATCATGGATGCCGCAGGATAACCTCCTGCGGCATTTTTTTGCACTTCAAATTTCCCCAATCCCCCGCGCCTCCGCCACGACCTCCCCA
>JAYVQB010000001.1:0-3254 GCA_043757085.1 Verrucomicrobiota bacterium | reverse complement strand
GGCTGATGATTTTGTTATACCAGTCCACGATGTAGAGCGCGCCGTCGGGGCCGAAGTGGATGCTGACGGGACGGAACATCGGGTCGGTTGACTCGATGAAGTCCGGCAGGAGTTCGAGTGCGTAGCGCGGGCCGTCGTGTTTGATTTTAATGGCCTGAATTTTTCTGGTGATGGGATTGGCGACGAACATCGTGAGGTCGTGCGCATCATTTGTAGCAAGGGCGTCTCGCCCTTGCAGGAGTTTGGCATCTGACTGCAAGGGCGAGACGCCCTTGCTACTTGTTGCGAGATCAAACTTGCTGCCGTGATTCGCCAGCGCGAGTCCGCTCAGGCCGGTGCCACCCATGCGAAAATTTGCCAGACCGGGAAACTCTGGAGCATAGCTTTTGAAGAGACGATCCGCGCAGCCGGGATAGTTCGCGCCGATGTGGAAGGGCATAACGGGAAAGCCGTAGTCGTTCGCCTCCTGAATAAACATTTCACCCTCGCCGGTGACTTCAAAGCCCCAGATGTTGCAAGGGCCGGTGCAGAGAATTTCAAACTGCGAACCGTCGGGACGGAAGCGCGCCATGCGGGTGCTGGGGAAATCCGTCTCGACTCCGGTGCTGGTTTTCACCTTGCCGGAATTGAATGCTCCCTGCGCGCCCCAAATCCAACCGCCGGGCATACGACGGAATTCATGCATGAGTAGGTGCGAGTCTTGCACACCAAAGCCGGTGAGAATCGGCGTAACCTTGTCCGCCTTGCCATCGCCATCGGTGTCTTCGCGGAATTCAATATTCGGGCCGTGCTGGACATAGACGCCATTTTTGTAAGGCATCATCCCGAGCGGAATCGCGAGTCCGTCGGTGAAGACGCTGAACTTGTGCGGTGCGGGGCCAGTGGTGTCATCGAAGACAAGCACCTTGTCCTTGCCCTTCGATTCATAGAGGGCCAGTGCGCGCTCCATGTCTTCGTTTCCATCCACGGGATATTCTAGCGCGGTCTGCGTCCACATGCGGCCCTTCTGATCCCAGTCCACGGTGACGAACTTGCCAATACCTTCGCTTTCGGCAACGACGAGTTCCATCTCGAAACCCTCGGGCAAGGTGAAGGTCTTGAGTTCTTCTTCAGGTGTCTTGGGTTGAGTCTCATTGGCGTTGTAACTGATGTCCTGCTTCGATTGCGGCTGAGGTTTCAATTTCGCGGGCTGGCCTTCGACTGCGCCAAGGGACTTCCATGTCGGAGCATTCGGAGTTGGCGGCAGTTCTTCAATGAACACATCCTTGACCTGGACAATGGTGTTCCCGCCGCCGTGAATCTGGATGCCGATAATGCCGTCGCTGGCAATTGATGCATCACCCTCTTTGTAATCCACTCCCTGCACACCGTTGATCCATGTCTGGATGCGAGTGCCATCGGCCTTGATGACGTAGTCGTTCCAATCCCAAAGTTTAATCGCGGGATGAATCACCGCCATATCCGCGGGGGCGATGAACTTATTGCGCCTTCCTTCGTCGTAGATGCCGGCATACCAGTTCGGCTCGCCGTAGTCGCACTGGTAGCCACGGACCTCATGCCCGGTGGGATTTCGCATGGTGCGAATCTGCACGCCGCTGTTGATAAGGCCGGTCTTTGGATCGCCTGTGAGCTTGATTTTAAGATGAAGGATGAAGTTAGAATAGGATCCCTTCGTGCAGAGGAAATCATTGTGAGGAATTTTGTTTCCATCGCCCCCGGTGAGGCAACCATCCTTAACGGCCCAGAGTTTTGGCGACGGCGACTCCCAGCCTTCCAGTGTTTTGCCATCGAAAATAGATTTAGCCTTTCCAGACGGCCTCGGAGCGGGGTCGGCGTGAAGCGGTGCGCCGACAAAAATAATCAAGGTGGCGAGAAGACCAATGGAAAATTTGTTGTGGAAAGCAGTTATCATAATGAATCAAGGTTAGCTTAGATGTTGGTAAATTAGACTTCGTGATCGCACACCACGACACGCGCGAGCTTCGGCACCACGAGGCCAACGGCGCGCTGATGTGCAGGGTGCGGCAGATAGGCATCGCGGGCGGCTGCGCTTTCGAAGAGCATGACAAAGCTGTGTGTGAAGCCTTCACTGAGGCCTTCGGTGCTGTTGTTGGTTCCCCAAGTGAGATCAAGGATGCCGGGGATCTGTTTAGGCAAGTCTTCCATGATGCGCCAGACTTCTGTGATGTCCTCCGCAGTGCATTCGGGTTTAAACTGGAAGAAGGCGATGTGTTTGGTTTGTTTGTTCATGAAGTGTGGCTCAATTGCAGGAGTTCATTGATGCGGACGCTGACCTCACGAAACCTTGCGGCGTAGGCGGGCAGTTTAACGTCTTCATCATAGGTAGGGATCATGGCTTTCATTCGTGAATGACCCTCCTGTGACTCCAGTAGGTAAGGGAAGCAATTCTTGATGACTTGCAGGACGATGTTCACGGAAACAGACGCGCCGGGCGAGGCGCCGAGAAGCGCGGAGATAGTCTTGTCGGCATTGGTGATGACTTCAGTTCCATAGTGGACGATTCCGGCCTGTCCGTCAGTTTTTTTAATCGCCTGCACCCGGATGCCGGCGTCGATCAATCTCCAGTCACTGGCCTTGGCAGCAGGATGAAACACGCGCAGGACTTTCATGCGGTCTTCCATGCTCTGTGTGCCTTGCTGAATGAGATAACGAACGAGGTCGAGATTGTGAATGCCGATCTTGATGAGCGTGGCAATGTTATCCGGGCGGATGGAAAAGGGGAGATCGGTAGTGCTGCCCTGCTTGTGGAGGAACTTGGTTGTCCATGCGGCGAATGGTCCGAAAAGCAGCGTCCGTTTGCCATCAAGCATTCGGGTATCGAGATGCGGCACCGCCATCGTGGGCGCGGCATCGAGAGCCTGTCCATAGACTTTGGCCGAATGCTGGGAGACGATTGCAGGATTGTCACAGATGAGCCATTGCCCGCCGATGGGGAATCCGCCGAGTCCTTTTGCTTCTTCAATGCCGGATTTTTGCAGCAATGGAAGGCTGCCACCTCCGGCTCCCACGAAGACGAATTTTGCACGGTTTTTCTGAGTCTGATTGGTAGCCAGATTGCGGACAGTAACTTCCCACCCGTCGATTGTTTTCCTGAGCCCAACCACACGATGCCCGGTGGCGATGCCGCATCCATCTTGCTGTCCAAGCCAATGAAGAAGCTTGCGCGAGATTTCGCCAAAGTTCACATCGGTGCCTCCGTCCATCTTGGTCGCAGCGATGGGCGTATCATCGCG